>NZ_LPVS01000069.1:0-179323 GCF_014843905.1 Mesorhizobium silamurunense
CCGCACACCTCGAAACCCGCGCCCTCCCGCGCGAGCGGGTTCGTTCAATGGCGGATATCGGTCATTCAGCACTGGTATTGCCGCGGTCGTTGGCGACAGCCAGCGATTGAGTTCTGGCCCCTATGCACGTCGCCCAAACTCACTCCTTCGCCGCCCCGGCCGCCTCAATATCCAGCAACCCATAGCCGAAATCGTTGTCGCGCCCCTTCGGGTCGAGATCCCTGGCGGTTGCCGCCAGCGCCTTCTCGATCTCGTCGGCCGTGCGGTCGGGCGCGGCATGGATCAGGTTGGCGATGGCGCCGGATACGATCGCGGCGGCAAACGTGGTGCCAGTGACCACATCGGAGCCGGCGCTGCTCGGCGCCACCATTTCGACGCCCGGCGCCGAGATGAAGCGCCGCGATTGGCTTGCGGCATCAATCCGTCCTTGGCGACGGTCGCGTCGCATCCCTTTTTGCCATTCTGAAGCTATTTCTGTATGCGCCTGGCGCCTGACCCACAATCCGGTTGAAGGCCTGCGAAAATGACGGTGCCGATTCATAACCGACAGTGTGTGCGATCTCCTCAACCGTCTGGTTCGTCTCCCGCAATGCCCGGGCAGCGAGATTCATTCGCCATCGCGCAACATAGGTCAGGGGCGGCACTCCCATGAGCCGGGTGAACCGCCGGGCGAAGGTCGCCCGGGACTGTAACGCACGCTTGGCTAACTCCTTGACGGTCCAGGGCTCCGTTGGGGCTTCGTGGATGAGCCGGAGCGTCCGCGCGATACCCTTGTCGCGCAAGGCATCAAACCATCCACCTGCCCCGAGGGGCAGGCTGTCGAGCCAAGCGCGCAGGAGGAAGACGAGCGCGCTGTCGAGGAGCCGTGGCGCCGCGATGTCATGTCCAGTCATGTCGCTGGCGGCCTCCAGGCGTAAAAGCTCGACCACCAGATGCAGGGATGGATTTGCCTCGATCTGTACGCGGGTCAGGTGAATCAGGGGTGGCAGCAGCGAGATCATCGGATGCGATGCCCCCTCGTCCAGCGAAAACTTCGCGCAGAGCAGCGTCGTCGCCTCAATACCGTGAGAGTAACCCATGCCGGCGGCCGCCTTCGACAGCATGTCAGCGATCGGAGCCACGGGCGCATCGGCCGGGTTGCTAAGGGCGTGCGCTACACCGCTGGCGACGAGGATGATGTCGCCCTCGGACACATTGATCGGCGCTTCTGCGTCGGGCAGGCGCAGCCAGCAATTGCCGTTCTGCACGAGATGGATAGCCGCGCCGCGAGCCGGATCTACCGCGATGCCCCAAGGCGGTGCAAGGCGCGCGTAGCCGATCACTGCGCTGCCGAGCCGCACTGAGGACAGGATCTCCGATAAAGCGTCCATGTCTCATATCTTCGTTTCGCACCCAGGGGCATTTGAGACGTGTGGATAAAAGATTGCAAGTATAAACCATCGAATGTCTCATACGACGCCCCTAGGTTGCTCCGGCTACGGCGTTACGTTTCAGCTCCCGCCGCGCACGGAAAACCCAAAGGACCTCGAACCATGAACGATCAGGAAAAGACACCTTCACACAGTTCCACCGGCAGCACCCTCGCGCGCAACAAGGCTATCGTGCTCGACTTCATCGAGCAGGCAGTCAATCGAGGAAATATCGATGCCGCTTCTGCGCATTTCGGCGATGCCTACATCCAGCACAATCCGAATATTGCTGACGGGGTTGAGGGTTTCCGCAGCTATGTCCGGCAGCTTCGGCAGACGTTCCCTGACGTCCGCGGTGAGGTGAAGCGGATCGTCGCGGAGGGGGACTATGTTATCGTCCACATGCTGGCCAAGAGGGATCCGAAGGAGGCGGGCCTTGCCATCGTGGATATCTTCCGCCTGTCTGCCGACAAGCTCGTCGAGCATTGGGAGGTCCGGCAGCCGATTGCCGAAAGCGATCTACATGGCAACAGCATGATCTGACAGAGAAGCTGCCGGATGCCGCCCGCGACAGCGCAGCGCCGTTAGCCCTTATTCCTTCGCCGCTCCGGCCGCCTCAATATCCAGCAATCCATAGCCGAAATCATTGTCCCGCCCCTTCGGCCCGAGATCCTTGGCGGTTGCCGCCAGCGCCTTCTCGATGTCGTTGGCCGACCGGTCGGGCGCGGCATGGATCAGGTTGGCGATGGCGCCGGACACGATGGCCGCGGCAAACGAGGTGCCGGTCACCACATCGGAGCCGGCGCCGCTCGGCGCCACCATTTCGACGCCAGGCGCCGAGATGAAGACGTAGGCGCCGCGATTGGCCTGCGGCATCAGCCCGTCCTTGGCATCGGTGGCGGTTACCGCGATGACGCCGTCGAAGGCCGCCGGATAGCCGTAGGGCGCCTTCGGCCCGTTGTTGCCGGCGGCGGCGACCAGCACCATGCCGAGCGCGCGCGCATTGCGGCAGGCGGTGCCGAGCAGGTCGTTCTTCGGGCCGACGAAGCTCATATTGATGATGCGCACATTCTGCTCAGCTGCCCAGTCGAGCGCCGACAGGATGACATCCATGGTCGACTTGCCGCCTTCGAAGGCCCGCGCGTGATAGATCCTGGCGCCCGGCGCCATGCCTTCCAGCGCGCCGACGCCGGCGATCAGCCCGTCGACCGAGGTGCCGTGGTCGCGCTTTTCGATCGGCACGTTCGGCATGGCATCGAACTGGTCGGCGATCACGCCCTTCAGCGCCGGATTGGTGTCGTCGATGCCGGTGTCGATGACGGCGACGCGCACATTCTCGCCGCTCGCTCGGCTGGCATCGAGCGCGATGCGCTCGAAGGCATAGTTCACGATGCCGGCCGCCTGCTGCAGCGAATAGATGTGGTTGGGCTCGCGCCGCTGCGTGCGGCCGTCGGCGGCAAGCTGCGCCAGCACCACGCCGACAGGGCGCCCGTCGGGAATGCCGTAGCGCACCAGCGTGTTGCCGAGCAGCAGCGACTGGCGCTGCGACCGCACCTGCAGCCCGAACGCGGTGGCGATCTGCTGCACCGCGCCGGCGTCGCCGGCGACCGTCACCAGAACCTCGTCGGGCACGAACTCGCCTGTCACCGCGCGCGGCGGCGCGGCCAGATTAAGGCCGGTGGGTGGAGTAACAGGTCCGGTCGGCGCGGGGGCGGGCGTCGCTGGCGGGTTGGCTGAACCGCTCGGCGTCGGCGATCCGTTCGGCTGTGTCGGCGTCGGCGGGGCGGCGCTTGCCGGCGGGTTCGGAAACAGGTCGACGATCAGCGCCGGCAGGAACACGACGCCGTCGGTTGTTGTGCCCGCGCCAGGCTTGCCGCCATCGTTCTTGCCGCCGCCGTCCTTGTCGCAATCGGCACCGGCCGTCTTGCGATTGAGGCAGTCGACCTCTTTCTGCGAAAGGTTCGGGTCATTGGTTTGCGCAAAGGCAGGCGCGGCGACAAATGCCGCCGCCGCGAGGATTGCCGCATGCAGAATGACCGCCTTAGCCGCCATCGACCGGTTTCCTTCCCTGCACCACAGCCTCCGCGAAAGACTGGGCGGCAATAAGGCCTACGAGGTTGTCGTAGTCGGCCGCCGTAGTGGCCGGGATCGTCACGTGAAACACGCCGTCGGCGGTCGGCCCGCCGGCGATCTTCAGCCCGTTCTGGTCGAGGAAGGCGGCGATGTCCGACATCCTGGCATCCGGCTTGAACTTCACCAGGGCAAAGGGCAGCTTCGCAAGGTCGTCCTGGGCACCGGCGATCTCGAAGTCATTGCCCTTGCCGCCGGGCTGCTCGAAGGACTGCACCACGACCAGCGCAAGCAGCGCCGCGGCCGCCGCCCAGGCGACGCCGGCAGGCATTGCTGTCACGCGGCCGAAGATCCTCGCCAGCCACGACTGGCCGGCAGCCGCGCGCGCCGGACCGGCCTCGGCGTCGAGCGCCCTGGCGAAGCGCGAGAGCGCATCGGCAGGCGGCCGGATCGCCTCGTTGGCAGCGGCGGTGCCGGAGAATTCGGCCTCCGCCTCGCCAAGGGCCGCCATCGCCGCCGGATCGGAGGCCAGCCATTCCTCGACGGCTTCCAGCTCGGCGCCTTCAAGCGAGCCGTTCAGGTAGAACGGCAGCAGCGTCTCCATCTCGTCGCGGCGCGACATCTTTTCAGCGGCGCTCATGGCCACCCCCTGTCGTAACCGGCGGCCTTCAAGGCCTCGCCGAGTTTCTTGCGGGCGTAGAACATCCTCGTCTTGACGGTCGCGACCGGGATATTGAGCACCTCGCCGATCTCGGTCACCGACTGGCCATGGTAATAGGCAAGGTCGATCACCGTGCGGTGTTCTTCCGGCAAGGCATCGACGAAGCGGCGCAAGGCGGCGGCCTTGTCCTCCTTCATGGTGACGACTTCCGGCGTGTCGGCGCTGTCGGGAACCTGCGCCGCGTCATCGTCGTCGATCCAGTCTTCCTTCTTCTTGCGCAGCAAGGACAGCGCCTTGAAGCGCGCGATGCCGAGCAGCCAGGTCGAGACTTCGGAGCGGCCTTCGAAGCCCGGCGCCTGCCGCCACAGCTCGAGAAAGACCTCATTGGTGATATCGTCGGCCATCATTTCCGATCCCGTCTGGCGCGCCACGAAACGGTAGATCCGCGCGTGGTGACGCATGAACAGGAGCCGCACGGCGGCCCGGTCGCCCTTCGCGACCCGGTCTACAAGCGCGCGATCGGTTTCCGTCGCAGCATTCATGGCCGGTCGAGCCGCCTGGCTCCTCGTGGCTCTGTCGCTTGTCGGTCCAAAAAGGTTCATCCTCCGCCAAGGAATTTTCGGAAGCTAACCGAAGAAAGGGAGCGTTGCCAGAGGCGCGCTTTTCCTTCTCCCCTTGTGGGAGAAGGTGGCCGAGCGAAGCTCGGTCGGATGAGGGGTGCTGGACGGAGCACGGCATTGAAAGATTAGGCGTTTCAAATCCTTCAGTTTTTTGCGCCCCGCTCCGTCGTGCACCCCTCATCCGTCTCGGCGCTACGCGCCGATCCACCTTCTCCCACAAGGGGAGAAGGGAGGAGCTAGCTCAAAAACGGCTTCGCCTTCATCGTCGCCGGTATTTCCACGCCGAGCCGGCTCAGCACCGTCGGCGCGAGCTGCAATTGGTCAAGCAGCGCATCGGTCTCGGGGCCCTTGCCCGAACCGAAATAATAGAGCGCGAAATGCTGCATCTCGTCATCGTGTCCGCCGTGATGGCCGCGGTCGGTCTGGCCGTGATCGGCGGTGACGATGACTTCATAGCCGGCTTGGCGCCATTGGGGCAGGAAGGCGGCGAGCATGCCGTCCATCGCGTAGCAGGCATGGTCCATCTCGTGGCAGTCGTGGCCGAAGCGATGGCCCATCGAGTCGAGCGTGCAGGTGTGGAGGATGCCGTAGTCGATGGCATGGCGCCTGGCGAGCATCGTCAGCGTCGCGAACAGGTCGACGTCGCTCGGCGTCATCTGGTTCTTGAGATTGTAGCCGGTCATGGTGTGGAAGCGGCCATGCGTGATCGGTCCGCCGGGCTCGTCGAATTCCATGTCCTCGACCAGGTCGAACGGGTAGGAGCGGAAGAACTCCGACCAGTAGGAGTGTGTCACCGCGCCGGTCTTGCCGCCGGCCTTGCTGACCTCCGAGAAGATATCGGGCTGCTTGACCCGGAACCGGTTCTCGTTGGACAGGATGCCGTGAACCTGCGGCGTGACCCCGGTGTGGATCGAGGCGTAGCAGCAGGCGGAGGTCGACGGCAGCACGGAGCGCATCTTCCATACTTGCGCTTCTCCGGACTGCGCCCAGCCTTCGAGATTGCCCATCAGCCGGCGCCAGTTCCGGTAAGGCACGCCGTCGAGGATGATGAGCAGCAGTTTGGATTTGAGCGGCACGGGCAATTCCATGCGATCTTGCGGGAGAGATCAGCATCGAGGGCCTGGCCGATCCGGCCAAGGCCCAGGAGCGTAGAGAAGAGGAAGCCAGCTTAGTTGCCGGCGCTCTCCATGCGCCGGCCCGCGATGGCCTTCTCCAGCCAACCGATCTCCATTTCGGGAACGGAGGACAACAGAAGATCGGTGTAGGCGTCGAAGGGCGGCGTCAGCACCTTGCTCTTGGAGCCGTAACGTACCACCTCGCCGCGATACATGACCGCGATCGAGTCGGCGATCGACTTCACTGTCGCGAGGTCGTGGGTGATGAAGAGATAAGCCACCTTCTCAACCTGCTGCAGATTGAGCAGCAGCTTGAGGATGCCGTGGGCTACCAGCGGATCGAGAGCCGAGGTCACCTCGTCGCAGATGATCAGCTTGGGCTTGGCGGCGAGCGAGCGGGCGATGCAAACGCGCTGCTTCTGGCCGCCGGAAAGCTCGGCCGGATAGCGGTCGATGAAGCCTTTGCCCATTTCGATCTCGTCGAGCAGCTCGGCGACGCGCTTGTCGCGCTCGCGGCCCCTCATGCCGAAGTAGAACTCCAGCGGCCGTCCGATGATCGTGCCCACCGTCTGGCGTGGGTTCATCGCCACGTCCGCCATCTGGTAGATCATCTGCAGCTGGCGCAGATCCTCCTTCGGCCGGTCGGCAAGCCTGTTGCCGAGCGTGCGGCCATCAAAGACGACACTGCCTTGTTCCGGCGGCAGCAGCCCGGTGATGGCGCGCGCAAGCGTCGACTTGCCGGAACCGGATTCGCCGACCACCGCCAGCGTCTGGCCCGGAAAGATGTCGACCGAGACGTTCTTCAGCACCTTGACGTGGCCGCCGCCATAAGCGGCCGTGACGTTCTTCACCGACAGCATCGGCGCCGTGCCCGGCTGCTGTTCCTGATGCTCGATCTCATGCACCGACACTAGCGCGTTGGTATATTCCTGGCGCGGCTCCTTGATGATCTGGCGGGTGCCGCCCCATTCGACCAGCCGGCCGTGGCGCAGCACCACGATCTCGTCCGAGACCTGCGCGACGACGGCAAGGTCGTGGGTGATGTATAAAGCCGCCACATGCGTGTCGCGGATGGCGTCCTTGATCGCCGCCAGCACGTCGATCTGCGTCGTCACGTCGAGCGCCGTCGTCGGCTCGTCGAACACGATGAGGTCCGGCTCCGAGCAGAGCGCCATCGCCGTCATCACGCGCTGCAGCTGACCGCCGGAGACCTGATGCGGGAAACGTTCGCCGATGGTTTCGGGGTTGGGCAGGCTGAGCTTCTTGAACAGCGCGACGGCGCGTTTCTCGGCTTCGGCCCGCGTCGCCGTGCCATGCAGCAATGTGGCTTCCACCACCTGGTCCATAAGACGGTGCGCCGGATTGAAGGCCGCCGCCGCCGACTGCGCGACATAGCACACTTCGCGGCCGCGCAGCTTGCGCAAGCCCTCCTTGCCGCCCTTCAGGATGTCGCGGCCGTTGAGGATGACCTCGCCGCCGGTGATGCGTACGCCGCCACGGCCATAGCCCATGGAGGACAGGCCGATGGTCGATTTGCCGGCGCCGGATTCGCCGATCAGGCCGAGCACCTTGCCCTTCTCCAGCGTCAGCGACACATCGTGGACAAGGGTGATGGTCCTCGGCGGCTCGCCAGGCGGGTAGACCGTGGCTTCGATACGAAGGTTGCGGATGTCGAGGAGCCGGCCCGATTTTGCCTGCCCGGACTTTGCCTTATTGTCAGCCATCACCCGCGCCCTCCCTTGAGGCTGGTCGTGCGGTTGAGCACCCAGTCGGCGACGAGGTTGACCGAGATCGCCAGTGCCGCGATCGCCGCGGCGGGGATGAGCGCCGCCGGGATGCCGAAGACGATGCCGTCCTTGTTTTCCTTCACCATGCCGCCCCAGTCGGCGTCCGGCGGCTGCACGCCGAGGCCGAGGAAGGAGAGCGTCGACAGGAAAAGCACGGCATAGATGAAGCGCAGGCCGAGTTCCGAGACCAGCGGCGACAGCGCATTGGGCAGGATCTCGCGGAAGATGATCCAGCCGCTCCCTTCGCCGCGCAGCTTCGCGGCCTCGACATAGTCCATGACGTTGATGTCGACCGCCACCGCGCGCGATAGGCGGTAGACGCGGGTCGAATCGAGAATGCCCATCACCAGGATCAGCGTCACCAGATTCGACGGCAGCACCGACAGCACGACGAGGCCCATGATCAGCGTCGGGATCGACATCAGCAGGTCGACGAGCCGTGAGAGGATCGTGTCGAACCAGCCGCCGAACACCGCCGCGGAGAAGCCCAGAATGGCGCCGAGCGAAAAGGACAGCGCGGTGGCGAGCACGGCGATGAACAGCGTGATGCGGGCGCCATAGATCATGCGGGACAAGAGATCGCGGCCGAGATTGTCGGTGCCCAGCCAGTGCACGGATGACATCGGCTCCCAGGGGACGTCGCTGACGATCTCGGCATTGCCGTGCGGGGCGATCCATGGCGCGAAGACCGCCGCCAGCACGAAGAGCGTCGTCAGCACAATGCCGATCAGCGCCGCGATAGGAATGCGTCTGATATCGAGCATATCGGCCGCCCCCTACTTCGGATGCCTGAGCCGCGGATTGGCGACGATCGCCGCGATGTCCGCGATGATGTTGAGGCTGATATAGACGGCCGCGAAGATCAGGCCGACCGCCTGGACGACGGGAACGTCGCGCTTGGTGACATGGTCGACGAGATATTGCCCCATGCCCGGATAGACGAAGATCACCTCGACGACGACGACGCCGACCACGAGATAGGCAAGGTTCAGCATGACGACGTTGATGATCGGCGCGATCGCATTCGGGAAAGCATGCTTGCGGATGACCGCGAAAGCCGACAGGCCCTTGAGCTCCGCCGTCTCGACATAGGCCGACTGCATGACGTTGAGGATCGCCGCGCGCGTCATGCGCATCATGTGGGCGAGCACCACCAGCGTCAGCGCCGCCGCCGGCAGCGCGATCGCCTGCAAGCGCTCGCCGAAAGACATTCCCTCATAGACGGTCGAGATCGCGGGGAACCATTGATGCTGGACCGCGAAGTAGAAGACCAGCAGATAGCCGATGAAGAATTCCGGGAACGAGGTCGAGGCGAGCGCCACCCCGGAGATCAGCTTGTCGACCCAGCCATTGCGGTAGCGCACCGCGATCAGGCCGAGCGTGACCGCCAGCGGGATGGCAACGATCGCCGCCCAGAAGGCCAGGAACAGCGTGTTCCACAGCCGTTCCTTGATAGATGTCGCTATGTCCTGCCCACTCGACATGGCGGTGCCGAGGTCGCCGGTGAGCGCGCCGCCCAGCCAATGGAAGTAGCGGATATAGGCAGGCTGGTTGAGCCCGAGCTGCTCGCGCAGATTGGCGAGCGACTCCGGCGTCGCCGATTGTCCAAGGATGGCTTGCGCGACGTCGCCGGGCAGGATCTGGGTGCCGGCGAAGATCAGGACCGAAACGGCCAGCAAAAGGAGGATGCCCAGCGCAATGCGCTGGGCCACCAGTTTCACGATGGGTGCGGACATGAGCGCAAGGCCGGGCTCAGGCTTCGAGCCAGCACTTCGCCAAAGCGTAGCCGTTGCACAGCTCCTGGTGCGGATCCTCCACCCAGCCGGCGACTTTGGGACCCGTCGCGTCGATGAACTGGTTGAACATTGGCAGGATCAGGCCGCCCTCGTCGCGCACCATGACCGCCATGTCGTGGTACATCTGCTTGCGCTTGGCCTCGTCGAGCTCGGCGCGCGCCGCCAGCACCATCTTGTCGAAATCCGGGCGCTTGAAACGCGTGTCGTTCCAGTCGGCGCTCGACAGATAGGCAGTCGAATACATCTGGTCCTGCGTCGAGCGGCCGCCCCAATAGGAGGCGCAGAAGGGCTGCTTGTTCCAGACCTCGTTCCAGTAGCCGTCGCCCGGTTCGCGCTTGATTTCCAGCTTGATGCCGGCCTTGGCCGCACTCTGTTGATAGAGCTGCGCGGCATCGACGGCGCCGGGGAAGGCGACATCCGAGGTCCTGAGCAGGATGGAACCGTCATGGCCCGACTTCTTGTAATGGAACTTGGCCTTGTCCGGATCGTACTTGCGCTGCTCGATCTCGGTGAACAGCGGGTAGGAAGCGTTGATCGGGAAGTCGTTGCCGAGCGAGCCGTAGCCGCGCAGCACCTTGTTCAGCATCTCCTCGCGGTTGATCGCCAGCTTCAGCGCCATCCTGAGGTCGTTATTGTCGAACGGCGCCGTGTTGCAATGCATGATGAACACGTAATGGCCGGGACCGGAGTGGTTGCGGATGGTGACGCCCGGCACGCGCTTGATCAGGTCGACGATCTTCGGCTCGACGCGGTTGATCATGTTGACCTGGCCGCCCTGCAGGGCCGCCGTGCGCGCCGTCGCGTCGTTGATGACGACGACTTCGATCTGGTCGGCATGGCCCATCTTGTCGCCCTGCCAGTAGTTGGCGAAGCGCTCGCCGACATGGCGCACGCCCGGCTCGTTGACCTTGACCTTGTAGGGGCCGGCACCGATGCCGGCATCGGGCTTGTCCTTGCCGCCATTCGGCTGGACGATCAGGTGATAGTCGCTGAGCAGATAGGGCAGGTCGGCGTTCGGCTCCTTCAGCGTCAGCACCACTTCCTTGCCGCTGGCCTTGATGGTCTCGATGCCCTTCATGTAGCCCAGCGCGCCGGATTTCGACTTCTCGTCGGAATGGCGCTCGAGCGTGGCGGCGACGTCCTCGGCGGTCACGGTCTTGCCGTTGTGGAATTCGACGCCGTCGCGGATTTTCAGTGTCCAGGTCTTCGCATCATCCGAAGCGCCGATCTCCTCGGCGATGCGGTTCTCGAGCTTGCCGTCGGGAGAGAGCTCGACGATCATTTCGCCCCAGCACTTGCCGAAGGCGAACGGCACCTGGGTCATCATCAGTGCCGGGTCGAGGCTGTTGGTGGATTCACCGCCAACCAGGCCGGCCTTCAGCGTGCCGCCCTTGACTGGGCCGGCGGCGCGCGCTGCGCTCGACAGCAGCGAATTGGCAAAGGTAGCCGAGACGCCGAGCGCGGCGGCGCGGCCGAGAAAATCACGACGGCTGAGCTTGCCGGAAGCGACGCGACGGCTGAGATAGTCCAGTTCGTTTGACATTGTAGGTTCCTCACTCTGATGGTTCGGCCTAGCGGCCGTTTCTTGTTTTCTTGTGAGGGATAATGACCGTAAGGGAAAGCGGTAAGCAAGACCGAATGCGACATGCCGTGGCGTAAATGGCGCGTCGCGTTTGGACCAATCTGTCAGCACTCAGACGAGGGCGCGGGGAATCGTCTGCTCGAAATCGCGCTCGAACACCAGATTCTCACCCTCATAGGCCTCGATTCTGGCGCTGAGGATGAAGTTCTGATCGTCTGCGCGCATGTTGGCGAAGGTTTCGGTGCGCACCGACCATCCATCCCGCGACAAGGTTTGCGTCCAATGGGTGCTGCCCGTGGCCGACAGCGGATCGTCGGGATGGATCGCCCAGGTCTCGCGCACGATGCTGTCGTTGACCAATCCGTGCTCCAGGTCGCGCACCTCGCCGAAATCGTCCGTTATGGAAAGCGTGACGATGCCGGTCTTCTCGTTGCGGTCGACATGCCGCTCGGAGTTGGCGGGCCTGATCGTCTCGGTCGCCCAGGGCGTGGCCCCCTCCGGTTCTGCGAACGAGACCTCGTCGCCTTTCGCCAGCGGGCGCAGCGGCAGCTTGAGCGTCGCCGCCGACAGCTTGAGCGTCACCGGCTCCGGCGAAGGCCAGATCATCGGCCAATAGGCATTTGAGACGGCAATGCGCAGTTTGTGGCCCGCCGGCACCCGATAGGCGCACTGGTCGAGCACGACGCGCGCCGAAACCATCTCGCCCGGCACCAGGGCTTCCGGGAATTCGTGCGAGTTGCGATGGCTGAGGTTGAGCACGCCGTAGGAGATCAGTTCCGAGGCGCCATCGGGATGCACGTCGCAGAGACGTACCGCGATGTTGGCCTGGCGACGGTCCGAGGCCACCCGAACCCCCAACTCCGGCGCGCCGACGATATCGATTGCCTCCTCGAGCTCGGCCTGGTCGAAGCACACCGAAAGCGCATCGTCAGGACGCTGGTCGCCCGGCAACTCGGGACCGAAGGTGAAAGGAAAATACTCGCCGCCGGCAAGCCCGCAGCTTTGCGGGGAAGCGACGATCGCCGGCTTGGAACCTCCCGGAATGAGCTCGACCGTCTCAAGCTTGATATTGGAGGACGGCCATTCCTGTTCCGCAATCCAGCGGCCGGGCCGCTCCGGGTGCCAACGGGCCGGGCGCACGCTGTCCATGACATAGGCGCGATAATCCGGGTCGGCCTCGACGCCGGTCTCGACACCTTTCAGCCAGCGATCCCACCAGCGCAGCGCCTCCTGCAGGAAGCCGATGGCTGGATTGGGCCCCGCGTAATGCGGGTATTTGTGGATCCACGGGCCGACAATGCCCTTCACCGGCGACTGGATATTGGCGACGAGATTGGAAATCGTGTTGCGGTAGCCGTCATGCCAGCCGCCGATGGACAGCACCGACGCCTTGACCGCGGAAAAGTCCTCGCAGATCGAGCCGCGCTTCCAGTAGGCATCGCGATGCTGGTGGCTGAGCCAGAGCGGCAGAAGGAATGGCTGGTTCTCCAGCCGGCTGAGCCACAGGTCGCGCCAGCCGTTGCCGCCGGCGATTTCCGGATCCGGTGGCCGCGACGAATAGGAGAGCATCGTCGAGGCCCAGCCGAAATTTTCCAGCAGAAGGCAGCCGCCCTTGTAGTGGATATCGTCGGCATAGCGGTCGACGGTCGAGCACAGGCTGATCACCGCCTTCAGCGCCGGCGGCTGCTTTGCGGCCACCTGCAGGCAGTTGAAGCCGCCCCAGGAAATACCCATCATGCCGACATTGCCGTTGCACCAGGGCTGCGCGGCCGCCCAGGCGATGACGTCGCAGGCGTCCTGCAATTCCTGCTCGGAATATTCGTCGTCCATCAGCCCTTCGGAATCGCCATTGCCGCGCATGTCGACGCGGATCGAGGCGTAGCCGTGGCCGGCGAAGTAGGGGTGGGTCAACTGATCGCGGAAGATGGTGCCGTCACGCTTGCGGTAGGGCAGATGCTCGAGGATCGCCGGCACCGGATTGTCCACGGCATCCTCAGGCATCCATATGCGCGCCGACAGCCGGCAGCCATCCGGCATGACGATGCCCATATCGGGAAATTCGACGATCTTGCGGGGAAATTCGGTGACGGTTTTCATGACGGAGCAAATGATGGAGCCGCCAGGGATACGTCGTGGGCCAGCCGGCGAAATCGGATGGTCAATCCGCGTCAATTCAGCGGAATGTCGTTCTCGGCCTTGCTCGCCTGATAGGCGCCGGAGAGTTCATCATAGTGCGCGGAGATCTTCCCTATGCGCGCCTCCAGCCGCTTGCGCTCCGCCTCCTGCAAGGCGCGGACCAGCCGGCGGATGGAAAAACTCTTCCAATAGGCGTTCTCGGCGTTGTAGCCGCCAGGGTCGAGGGTGAAGACCTCCTTCAGGATCTTGAGATCGTGCGGGATGGCGAAGCTGTCGCGCGAATCCTCATGGCTGAACAGGTAGTAGAAATTGTCGAAGCCGGTCCAGGTGATGGCCGACAGGCAAAGCGAGCAGGGCTCGTGGGTGGCGAGGAAGATAGCGTCGCTGGTGTCGACGCGCTTGGCCTTCGGCATCTCGTAGAAGCGCTTCAGGCAATGCACCTCGCCATGCCAGAGCGGATTTTCCATCTCGTTGTTGGTCTCGGCGAGCACCAGCGAGCGGTCGTCTTTCCTCAGGATCGCGGCGCCGAACAGTTTGTTGCCGTGGGCCACGCCTTCGGCGGTCTTCGGCGCGATATCGTGCTCGATCACGTCGAGCAGGCGGTCGATCAGCGAAATGTCAGTCATGAGAGGAATGTCACCGTTCAGGGAAGGTGGATCTCGTAAGGGTGCGAGAAATGGCACTCTTCGAGGTTGGAGCCGTCGCCGCCGCGGTCGACGATGAGAAAATCCTGTTCTTCGCCGATCGGCGTCAGCACGCCGTGCCAGAGGTTGCGGCGGTAGTTGATGCCCTGCCCAGGCGCGGTGATGAAGGCGTGCGGCTCGCCGGGCCCGTCCTTGGTATCATTGCAGACGACGACCAGGAACGGGCGCGGCGACAATGGAATGAAGGCCTGGCTGCCGAGCGGATGGCGTTCCACCATGGCGAGCTTCAGCGGCATCTCGTAGGGCGTGCCGTGCACCATCGAGATCAGCACGCGAGCATTCGGCCCTGCGGCTTCCGCCGTGGCGAGGTCATGATAGCGCATCGCCTTGCCGCCGTTGATCGGGTAGCGGTTGTCGCCGCCCATGTCGATGACGTCGCCGAAGGGCGCGAAGTTATCGCGCGTCAGCGGCTGGGCGACGATGCGGGTCACCGCGCGCGACCCCCGAGGGCGCCGCCAAGCTTGGCGTGGCGGTTGACGTCCTTGTAGAGCAGGTAGCGGAAGTTCCCCGGACCGCCGGCATAGCAGGCCTGCGGGCAAAAGGCGCGCAGCCACATGAAGTCGCCGGCCTCGACCTCGACCCAATCCTGGTTGAGGCGGTAGACGGCCTTGCCTTCGAGCACGTAGAGCCCATGCTCCATGACATGCGTCTCGGCAAAGGGAATGACCGCGCCGGGCTTGAGCGTAACGATCGTGACATGCATGTCGTGGCGCATGTCGGCCGGGTCGACGAAGCGCGTCGTTGCCCAGCGGCCTTCCGTGCCGGGCATCGCGCTCGGCTCGATCTGCTGCTCATTGGTGAAGAAGGCTTCCGGTACATCGAGACCGTCCACCGCTTCGTAGGCCTTGCGGACCCAGTGGAAGCGGACGGCATCGCCGCTCTCGTTGCGCACCGTCCAGCCGCTGGACGGCGGCAGGAAGGCAAAGCCGCCCGGGCGAAGCACATGCTTGTTGCCGGCAAGCGAGACGGTGAGTTCGCCCTCGACCACGAACAGAACGCCCTCGGCTTCGGCGTCAAGTTCCGGTCGGTCGCTGCCGCCGCCCGGCAGGACCTCGACGATGTATTGCGAAAACGTCTCGGCGAAGCCGGAGAGCGGCCTTGCGATGATCCATGCCCTGGTCTTGTCCCAGAACGGCAGCGGGCTGGTCACGATGTCCTGCATCACGCCCTTGGGAATGACGGCATAGGCTTCGGTGAAGACGGCGCGGCCGGTCAGCAACTCGGTCTGGCCGGGATGGCCGCCATGCGGTGCGTAGTAGGTTCGCTCGGACGTCTTGATCATTTCCATGGGGTCCTGACCCTTAGAGCAATTCCAGAAAAACTGTGTAGTCAGCGCGGCAGCATGTCTTTCAGCCGAAGCAAGGCGATGCGCTCGACCTGTCTGCAGGCGGTTTCGAACTCGACGCCGCGGCCGTTGCCGATGCGCGCCTCGAACTCCGCCAGAATCTGATCCTTCGTCTTGCCCTTGACCGCGATGATGAAGGGGAAGCCGAAAGTGGTGACGTAGGCGGCGTTGAGTTTCGAGAACAGCTCGCGCTCCTTGTCGGTCAGCGCGTCGAGCCCGGCGGAAGCCTGTTCCTTGGCCGATTCCGGCGTCAGCCGCTTCGCCGCCGCCAGCTTTCCGGCGAGGTCGGGATGGGCGTTGAGCGCGGAAAGCCGCTCAGCTTCCGTCGCCGCGCGGAAGACGCGGCAGAGCGCGTTGTGCAGGCCGCCGGCGCTGTCATGCGCGGGGCCGAGCTCCAGCTCGTAGGTGCGCTCGGCGATCCAAGGCGAATGCTCGAACACGCCGCCGAAGGCATGCACGAAGGCCTCGAACTCCATCCGCGAAGGGCGCAGCGTCGGCACCTGGTAAGGATGCGTCTCCCGCCAATGCTTGGCGATGTCGATGCGCCGCGTCAGCCAGACCTTGTCATGTGATTTCACATAGTCGACGAAGCGCTTCAGCGCCGCCACGCGGCCCGGACGGCCGACCAGCCGGCAATGCAGGCCGATATTCATCATGCGCGGCCGCCCTGCCTTGCCCTCGGCATAGAGCGTGTCGAAACTGTCCTTCAGATAGGCGAAGAACTGGTCGCCCGAGTTGAAGCCCTGCGGGGTGGCGAAGCGCATGTCGTTGGCGTCGAGCGTGTAAGGGATGATGAGCTGCGGCTTCTCCAACCCATCCCGGTCGAACCAGTAGGGCAGCTCGTCGTCATAGGTGTCGGAGACGTAGTCGAAGCCGCCTTCCTCCGCGACGAGCCGCACCGTGTTGACCGAGGTGCGGCCGGTATACCAGCCGGTGGGCCGCGCGCCGGTGACTTCGTAGTGCAGCTTGATCGTCTCTTCGAGGTCGCGCCGCTCGTCCTCCGCGCTGTGTTCGCGATAGTCGATCCATTTCAGGCCGTGCGAGGCGATCTCCCAGCCTGCCTCCTGCATCGCCACGACCTGGTCAGGCGAACGCGCCAGCGCGGTCGCGACGCCGTAGCAGGTCACCGGCACTTGGGCTTCGGTGAACAGCCGGTAGAGCCGCCAGAAACCGGCGCGAGCGCCATATTCGTAGATCGATTCCATGTTCCAGTGGCGTTGGCCGACCCAAGGGGCGGCGCCCACGATCTCCGACAGGAAGGCTTCGGAAGCCTTGTCGCCGTGCAGCACGCAATTCTCGCCGCCTTCCTCGTAGTTGACGACGAACTGCACCGCGACATGTGCGCCGCCGGGCCATTTCGGATCCGGTGGATTGGCCCCGTAACCGCGCATGTCCCGTTCGTAACGCATTGGGTCGCTCCTGCCCGATTGTTGGAGTTAAGATATCGAAAGGAGTGCCTGTGCATTCCCCCGAAAATTTTTGAAAGTGCTTTTTGCCGCACTCCGCTCGACCGGGACTTATGCATCGCCTTTAATTGGCGCACAATTGACCTGAAAACGTTGGACTGTACCGGCCAATCGGTTTGTACAGGAAATGGGAGGCGGCCAGTGGCAGAAACGTCGAAAGCCGATGGCGGGCGTCTGACGACCCATGTGCTCGACACCGCGACCGGCAGGCCGGCAAAAGGCCTCTCGATTGGACTTTTCCGCATCGAGCGCCAGGCCCGCACGCTTCTCAAGACCGTCATCACCAACGATGACGGGCGCTGCGATGCGCCGCTGCTTGCCGGCGCCGATTTCCGCACCGGCGAATATGAGCTGGTCTTTGCTGCCGGCGACTATCTGCGCGGGCAAGGCATCAGCCTGCCGCAGCCGGCTTTCCTCGACACTGTGCCGATCCGTTTCGGCATGGCCGAAGAGCGCCATTATCACGTGCCGCTCTTGATTTCGCCCTACGGCTACTCGACCTATCGCGGGAGCTGAGACATGGCCGACAAGACCCGTAACAAGATACGCTTCATCCTGAACGGCGCCGACATTGCGCTCGCCGACGTCGAGCCCGATGCGACCTTGCTCGACTGGCTGCGGCTCAACCGGTCGCTGCGCGGCACCAAGGAAGGCTGCGCCGAAGGCGACTGCGGTGCCTGCACGGTGCTGGTTGGCAAGCTTTCCGCAGAAGGCCTCGTCTATGAAAGCGTCAACGCCTGCATCCGCTTCATGGGCTCGCTCGACGGCACCCATGTCGTCACAATCGAACATCTGCGCGGCGACGGAGAGAAGCTGCACCCGGTGCAGCAGGCGATGGTCGATTTCCATGGTTCGCAATGCGGCTTCTGCACGCCGGGCTTCATCATGTCGCTCTATGCGCTCTGGATGAAGACGCCCAACCCTTCTGATGCGGCGATCGAAAAGGCGCTGCAGGGCAATCTCTGCCGCTGCACCGGCTATGAGGCGATCATGCGCGCCGCGCGTGCCATTTCGAGCTACGGCAAGGCGGCGAAGGACCCGCTGGCGGTGGAACGCAAGGACATTACCGCGCGCCTGGAAGCGCTGCGCGACGGCGCCAGGGTCGAGGTCGGGTCGGGCAAGCGGCGGCTGATCGTGCCGGCCAACGTCGACGATTTCGCAGCGGTTCTCGAGAAGGAGCCCGGCGCCACCATCGTTGCCGGCTCGACCGATGTCGGCCTGTGGGTCACCAAGCATATGCGCGATATTTCGCCGGCGATCTTCATCGGCGGTCTCGACGGCTTGCGCAACATCTCGGAGGCCGACGGAGTTATCACCATCGGCGCCAGCGTGACCTACACCGAGGCCTTCGAGACGCTATCCAAGCGCATCCCCGCGCTGGGACCGCTGGTCGACCGCATTGGCGGCGAGCAGGTGCGCAACATGGGCACCATCGGCGGCAACGTCGCCAACGGCTCGCCGATCGGCGACATGCCGCCGCCGCTGATCGCGCTCGGCGCGCAACTGACACTCCGCAAGGGCGAGGCGCGCCGCACGATCCCGCTCGAAACTTTCTTCATCGCCTATGGCAAGCAGGACCGCCAAACCGGCGAATTCGTCGAAGCGGTCCATGTGCCCGTGCCGGCAGAGGGCACGAAATTTGCCGTCTACAAGGTCACCAAGCGCCGCGACGAGGACATCACCGCGACCCTCGGCGCCTTCTATCTGACCCTGGCCAAGGATGGCACCGTGGCCGATATCCGCATCGCTTATGGCGGCATGGCGCCGACGCCGAAGCGCGCGGCTGCGGTTGAAAGGGTCCTTATCGGTAAGCCCTGGAGCGAAGCGGCTGTCGAGGCCGCGATGGCCGAATACGTCAGCGACTTCACGCCGATCACCGACATGCGCGCGACTGCCGAGTACCGGGCGCTGGCGGCAAAGAACCTTTTGCTGCGCTTCTATGTGGAAACCACAGGCACCAGGGCGCCGTTCCAGGTGTCACGCAACGAGGCGGCCTGATGAACAAGCACGCCACCCCCAACCTCAAGGCCGAAAAGATCGTCGGCGGCGTCGCCACCGAACAGCGGCATGATTCCGCGCACAAGCATGTCAGCGGCGCCGCCGTCTATATCGACGACATGCCGGAGCCGGCTGGCACGCTGCATGTCGGCCTCGGCCTCGCCAAGGTCGCGCACGGCACCTTGAAGAGCGTCGACCTCTCGGCGGTGCGTTCAGCACCGGGCGTCGTCGATGTTCTGACCCACGCCGACGTACCCGGCGAGAACGATGTTTCGCCGAGCAACATGCATGACGATCCGGTGTTCGTCGAAGGCAAGGTGCAGTTCTACGGCCAGCCGATCTTCGCCGTGGTTGCCAACACCCGCGAGGAGGCGCGCCGTGCGGCGCGCCTGGCCAGGATCGAATATGACGAGCTTCCGGCCGTGATCGACATATGGGACCTCGATCCGGTCAAGGACAAGCAGGTCACGACGCCGCTCATCCTGAAGCGCGGCGACGCGGCCGCGGCGATTGCGGCCGCACCACGCCGCATCAAGAACCGTATGTGGCTCGGCGGTCAGGACCATTTCTATCTCGAGGGCCAGGTCTCGCTGGCGATTCCCGGCGAGGATGACGAGGTGATCGTCTATTGCTCGACGCAGGGCCCGAGCGAGACGCAGCACCTGGTCGCGCACACGCTCGGCGTGCCGAGCCATGCCGTGACGGTGGAAGTACGCCGCATGGGCGGCGGCTTCGGCGGCAAGGAAACACAGGCCAACCAGTGCGCCGCCATCGCCGCCATCGCCGCCAAGAGGCTCAACCGCGCGGTCAAGATCAGGCTCGACCGCGACGAGGACATGACTGCCACCGGCAAGCGGCACGATTTCGCCATCGACTATGAAGTTGGCTTTGACGACGAGGGCAACATCCTCGGCGTCGACTTCACCTATGCGCTGCGCTGCGGGTTTTCGGCCGACCTGTCGGGTCCGGTCGGCGACCGCGCGCTGTTCCACTGCGACAACGCCTATTTCTATCCGGCGGTGCATGCGAAGTCGGCGCCGCTCTACACCAACACTGTCTCGAACACCGCCTTCCGCGGCTTTGGCGGCCCGCAAGGCATGGTCGGCGCCGAGCGCGTCATCGACGAGGTGGCCTTCGCGGTCGGCAAGGACCCGCTCGAAATCCGCAAGCTCAATTTCTATGACCCGATGGATGCCATCGGCGAGCGCTGCTTCACGCCCTATCATCAGAAGGTCGAGGACAACATCATCCACCGCATCGTCGCGGAGTTGGAAGAGAGCGCCAACTATGCGCGGCGGCGGCGCGAGATCAGCGCCTTCAACAACAACAGCCGCTTCATCAAGCGCGGCCTGGCCATGACGCCGGTCAAGTTCGGCATCTCCTTTACCAAGACCGAGGCCAATCAGGCCGGCGCGCTGGTGCATGTCTATGCCGACGGCTCGGTGCATATGAACCACGGCGGCACCGAGATGGGCCAGGGTCTGCATCTCAAGGTGGCGCAGGTCGTTGCCGAGGAGTTCCAGATCGACCTCGACCGGGTCAAGATCACCGCGACGACCACCGCCAAGGTGCCGAACACCTCGCCGACGGCTGCGTCCTCCGGCGCCGACCTCAACGGCATGGCGGCACAGGACGCCGCCCGTCAGATCCGCAAGCGACTGACCGATTTCGCGGCGGAAAAATACCAGGTGCCGCTCGATCAGGTCGTGTTCCTGCCCAATCGGGTGCGGGTCGGCAATCAGGAAGTCGCCTTCAACGATCTGGTCAAGCAGGCCTATATCAACCGCGTCCAGCTCTCGGCGGCCGGCTTCTACAAGACGCCCAAGATCCACTGGGATCGCAGCAAGGGCCGCGGCCATGCCTTCTATTATTACGCCTATGGCGCGGCCTGCTCGGAAGTCTCGGTCGACACGCTCACCGGCGAATATGTCGTGGAGCGCACCGATATCCTGCATGATGCCGGACGCTCGCTCAACCGGGCGATCGACCTCGGCCAGGTCGAGGGTGGCTTCATCCAGGGCATGGGCTGGCTGACGACGGAAGAGCTGTGGTGGGACGACAGCGGCCGGCTGCGCACGCATGCGCCGTCGACCTACAAGATCCCGCTCGCTTCCGACCGGCCAAAAATCTTCAACGTCAAGCTGACCGACTGGTCATCGGCCTATGAGCCGACTATCCATCGCTCCAAGGCGGTCGGCGAGCCGCCGCTGCCGCACGGCATGTCCGTGCTGCATGCGCTCTCCGACGCGGTTGCGAGTGTTGCGGATCACAAGATCTGCCCGCGCCTCGACGCGCCGGCGACGCCGGAACGGGTGCTGATGGCGATCGAGCGGCTGAAGCGGGAAGCCGCAAAACAGGCCTGAACGGGCCAAGAAACGTGCAATTCGGGCCGAAAAACCCTATATTTCGGTGCTAGGAATGCAGACGATGAACTCGAACGTGCAAAGCCTGAAGGCGTTTCTCGGCCGGGCTGGCCGGGTCGCGCTCGTCGAGGTCGCGGCCACGAAGGGCTCGACCCCGCGCGAGGCCGGCGCCTTCATGCTCGTCTCGGCATCGGCGATTTTGGGCACAATCGGCGGCGGCCAGCTCGAATACATGGCGATCGACAAGGCGCGGCAGCTCCTTTTCTCCCCCCTTGAGGGGGAGATGGCCGCAAAGCGGCCAGAGGGGGTCCTCTCAGAAGGCACCACAAGGGCGCCGGGCACGGCCGCGACGACCCCACCCGGCGGCTTCGCCGCCACCCTCCCCTCAAGGGGGAGGGAGGCCCGCATCGAGGTCGACGAAGTCTGCGCCACGCTCGACGTCCCGCTCGGACCCGAAATCGGCCAATGCTGCGGCGGTCGCGTCGAGGTGCTGATCCGGCCGGTCGATGCAGCGCTCGAACAAGAGCTGATCGCCAGGGCCGAGGCCGAGGAGGCGCACCTCCCCCACGCCTACGTCTTCGGTGGTGGCCATGTCGGCCAGGCGTTGGCCGCGTCGCTGGCGCTGCTGCCCATCCATGCCGTGGTCGTCGAGACGCGCGCCGATGCGCTGGAAGGCATGCCGCAAACGGTCGAGACGAAACTGACGCCGATGCCCGAGGCCGTGGTGCGCGAGGCGCCGGCGGGATCGGCCTTCGCCATCCTCACCCACGACCATGCGCTCGATTTCCTGATCGTCGCCGAGGCGCTGAAACGCGACGACGCCGCCTATGTCGGCATGATCGGCTCGAAGACCAAGAAGGCGACCTTCAAGAACTGGTTTCTGAAGTCCGCCGAGGGCAGCGAGGCCGAGTTCAGCCGCCTCGTCTCGCCGATCGGCGGCAATGCCGTAAAGGACAAGCGCCCGCCGGTGATTGCCGCGCTTGCCGCCGCCGAGATCATGACGGCGCTGGTGTCGCACTCCGCCCAGGCATCGGCTTCGAGCACGCCTGAAAAGGCGATGGCCGGCTGATCCAGCCGGCCATGCGGGAAACGGGAAGCCGCTTGGCTATTCCTTTTCCTGCGTGTGCGCTTCCAGGAACCACAGCAATTTGTCGAGCGAGCGTGAATAGGCGGTGAAGATGTCTGCGGTGTCGGCATCGCCGGCGTCGGCCGCGTCGTCGATCGCTTCACGCGTCAGCTTGGCGGCCGAGGCATAGCGGTCGATCAGTGCCGCCAGATGATCCCTGGTCTTGTGGATGTCGGTCGGATAGGGCTTCAGCTTGGTCGCCTTCGATACTTCCTGCGAGGTGCCATGCGCGGTGCCGCCGAGCTGCACGGCGCGCTCGGCGATGATGTCGACATGGCCGTCGATCTCTTCGCGGAATTCATCCAGCATCTCGTGGATGGCGATGAACTGCGGTCCCTTGACGTTCCAGTGCGCCTGCTTGGTGATCAGCGCCAGGTCGATGGCATCGGCAAGCCTGGCGTTGAGAAGATCGATCGATTCCTTCTTGGCGTCGGATTTGAGGTCGTTCTTGGTGACGATGGCGTCCATGGTCGGCTCCTGTCGCGCTGCGTCGCTGGGCTGAGGATTGAAGGGCGGCCTGCACGGCCACCAGTCGCCAGAACGGCAAAGGGGCGGGTTTCGTTCCGCATTGAATCGAGGAGCGCATGGCCGATGGAGATATGACTGGCGCTCACAGCTGCTCGTCGCTTTCTTCGTTTCCCAAACCGGGTTGAACCGTGTTTTCTGCGCGCCTGACGAATACGAGTGGCGAATACGGGGCGAGCAACATGGACGTTTTGCGGATAGCGGCATTTTCGGATGGGAACACCGGCGGCAACCCCGCAGGCGTGGTGATTGGCGATGTCCTGCCCGACGCGGCCGACATGCAGCGCGTCGCGGCCGAGGTCGGCTTTTCCGAAACCGCCTTCGCCGCGCCCGATGGCGAAGGCTGGCGCGTGCGCTATTTCTCGCCGGAATCGGAAGTACCGTTTTGCGGCCACGCCACCATTGCGCTGGGCGCGGCGCTGGTCAGACAGTTCGGCGACGGCGTTTTCAAGCTGAGCCTCAACCAGGCCGACATCACCGTCGAAGGATTCCGCGACGGCTCCAACATTGTCGCCGCGCTGCAGTCACCACCAACGCGCGGCAAGCCGGCATCGCCAGGACTTGTCGCCGAAATGCTGGCGCTGTTCGGTTACGCGGCCGGTGACATCAATCCCGCCATTCCCCCGGCGCTGATCCATGGCGGCTCCGACCATTTCGTGCTGGCGCTGAATTCACGCGGAGCGCTTGCCGCGATGGCTTATGATTTCAAGGAGGGCCAGGCCTTCATGCGGCGTGAAGGGCTGGTCACGATCCTTCTCGCTTTTGCCGAAACGCCGCGCCTCTTCCACACGCGCAATCCCTTCGCTTCCGGCGGCGTCTATGAGGATCCGGCGACGGGGGCATCGACCGCCGCCTTCGCCGGCTATTTGCGCGACCTCGGCTGGCCGCATGGCGGCTCGATCGACATTGTCCAGGGCGAGGACATGGGCGTGCGCTCGCGCCTCCATGCCGACATTCCGCCGGAGCCCGGCAGCTCGATCAAGGTCTCCGGAAAGGCCCGGCTGATGGAAGCCGGCTGAGGCGCTTCACGCAGGCCGCTTCAGGCCGAGATGGTCGCGCAATGTGCGGCCTTCATAGTTCTTGCGGAACAGGCCGCGCCGCTGCAGTTCCGGCACGACCAGCGCCGCGAAGGCATCCAACTCGCCGGGAAACCATGACGGCATCACATTGAAGCCGTCGGCAGCGCCGCCTTCGAACCGTGCCTGCAATTCGTCGGCGATCTGCTCGGCCGTGCCGACCACCCGCCAGTGGCCGCGCGCGCCGGCAAAATAGCGCGCCAGCTCACGGATCGAGAGACCGTCCCGGCGCGCCTGCTCGATGACCAGCGCCTGCCGGCTTTTCATGCCTTCGCTTTCCGGCAGCTCGGGCAGCGGTCCGTCGATCGGATAACGCCAGAGGTCGGAGATGCTGAGATAGCTGGAGAGCAGCGCCACGCCGACATCGTCGGGGATCAGCTCCTGCAGCGCATCGTATTTGGCCTGGGCCTCAGCCTTTGTAGCGGCCACGATCGGCGCCACGCCGGGCATGATCTTCACGTCGTCCGGCCGGCGGCCATAGGCGGCGAGGCGGCCCTTGAGATCATCATAGAAGGCCTTGGCCTCCTCAAGAGTCTGCGCGGCCGAGAACACGACATCGGCGGTCCGCGCGGCCAGATCCTTGCCGTCGTCCGATGCTCCGGCCTGCACCATCACCGGCGCGCCTTGCGGCGAGGGCGGTATGTCGAGCGGGTCGCGCACCGAAAAGCTCTGGCCGTCATGGCCGCCCCACCTGTGGCGCCATAGACCGGTGATCACGGTCGCGAATTCGCGGGCGCGTTCGTAGCGGTCGGCATGCGGCCTCAGGCCCGTCGAGCCGAAATTCGCCGCCTCGATCGGGCTGGCAGAGGTGACCAGGTTCCACCCGGCTCGCCCACCGCTCAGATTGTCGAGCGAGGCAAACATGCGCGCCAGCCCGTAGGGCTCGTTGTAGCTGGTCGATGCCGTCGAAACGAGGCCGATGCGCTCGGTCTGCGCGGCAAGGGCCGAAAGCAGGCTGATCGGCTCGAAGCCGATCGAGCGCGAGGTCTGGCTGGCGATTTGGACATTGGCCTCGCGCAGCCCCGCGGCGTCCTCGCAGAAGACCATGTCGAACTTCGCCGCTTCCGCCGTCCGCGCCAGCTTGATGTAATGGTCGATGTCGATGCCGGCCGTGACATGAGCGTCCGGATGGCGCCAGGCGGCGATGTGGTGGCCGGTGGCCCACAGGAACAGCCCGAGCTTCATCTGGCGCCCGCTCATTTTTCGCCTCCCGCGCCAAGACCGAGACGGTCGCGCAACGTCGCCCCGGCATAAGTGGATCGGGCCAGGCCACGACGGCGAAGTTCCGGCAGGATGCGGTCGGTGAAGTGATCGAGCAGAGAAAGATCAGCCGGCAAAGCCAGGTTGAAACCATCGCAGCTTTTGGTGTCGAACCAGCCCTCCGCCTCGCCGGCCGCAAGGTTGTTCACGCCAACAGGCATCAGCACTTTCATGGTTTCCGGCTCACGTCCGGCGGCAACCGCGCGGCGCTTGAGATCGCCATAGGCGGCTCCGGCGCCATCCGCCTCGATGAGCACGACGTCGGCGACTTTGGCGGCGAAATCGCGATCGGCCTCCGCCAAGCCGGACATCACCAGCACCGGCAGATCCTGCGGCGAGCGGGCGACGTTGAGCGGCCCCCGCACGGAGAAGAACTCACCCTTGTGGTCAAGGAAATGCATCTTTTCCGGATCGTGGAAACGGCCCCCGGCCTTGTCGAACAGCAGGGCGTCCGCGTCCCAGCCTCGCCAAAGGCCTTGCACGATACCGATGAACTCTTCCGCGCGGCGGCGGAAATCTTCGTCGGCAATGCCTTCCGGCCGGCTGAAATTCGCCGCCTCGCGCGGGTTCTGCGCCAAGGTCGCGTTCCAGCCGATGCGCCCGTGGCTGATGATGTCGAGCGAAGCGAAACGGCGTGCCAGATTGTAGGGCTGGTGCGCGAACGTCGAAGCGCTGGCAACAAGGCCGATGCTTTCGGTCACCGTCGCCAGTGCCGCCAGAAGCGTCGTCGCCTCAAACGGACTGCTCGATAGCTGGTCCGTGGAATCCGAAATGACGACCATATCGATCCCGGCCGCTTCGGCACTCTGCACGAACTTCACCAGATGGCCGAAGCCCAGCCCGGTGGATTGTCCGTCGGCGGAAGCGTTGTTGAGCGAGACGGCGAGATGCATGCCACGAACCTAAGTTCGCCTTCATGCAAGGCAAGCCCGATCGGCTGGGCCAGCGGGCCGTCACTTGCCGGCCAGCCCTTATCTGCCGGCCAGAATATCCTTGATCAGCCGCTGGCAGCGATCGGCCATGAAATCAAGCAGCAAGCGCACCTTCGGGTCCTGCAGCTTCTTGTGCGGATAGACGGCGGCGAACTGCACCGGCGTCGGCGGCGTCTTCGCCAGGATCACCTTCAGCCGCTGGTCGCGGATGAAGGGTTCCACCTCGAAGCGCGGCTTGTTGATGATGCCGCGCCCCGACAGCGCCCAGCCGGTGAGCACATCGCCGTCGTCCGTGTCGTAAGGGCCATGCACTTCGAGCTTCTGCACGCCGGTCGGCGTCTGCAGCGTCCAGACGAATTCGCGCGTGCCGGCATAGCGCAGCATCAGGCAGTCATGCTTCTTGCCGACCAGTTCCTGCGGTTCGGACGGTTCGCCGCGCGCTTCCAGATATTTCGGCGCCGCCACCAGCACGCGCTCGCATTCCATGATGCCGCGCATCCGAAGGCTGGAATCCTCGATGATGCCAAGCCGGAAGGCGACGTCGATGCCTTCCTTCATGATGTCGACATTGTGGTCGGAGAGCCTGAGCCGCACCTCGATATCGGGGTATCTGTCGTGGAAGTCCGGAATGCCGGAGGCGATCAGCCGCCGGCCGAGGCCGAGCGGGGCAGTCACCTTGATCGTGCCGCGCGGCTGGCCGGAGAGCGCGGCGACAGCGGCCTCCGCCTCGGTGATGGCGTCCAGCACCTGCTTGGCGCCGGTGTAGAAGACCGTGCCATGCTCGGTCGGCATCAATTGCCTGGTCGTGCGGTTGAACAGCCTGACGCCGAGGTGCTTCTCCAGTTCCTTGATGCGGTTGGAGGCCACGGCCGGCGAGATGCGCATGTCGCGACCCGCCGCCGACAAATTGCCGAGCTCGACGACACGGACGAAGACGGCGATGTTGTCGAGATAGGCCATACGGCGTTCGTGGCTCTCAAAGGGCTGTGTGGGGTAACCCTAGTATTTTCCATTTTTTTTTGAAAGTCATCGCGCACCTCGCCTCTTTTCGTTTGCGCTCCAGACCGTAAAGTCGCCTGATCGGCAGGGACGATTTCCCGGGGACGGCTGCAATGATGGATTTCGCGATTTTCTGGGACTGGCTGAGCTTCGCCGTCCGCTGGCTGCATGTCATCACCGGCATCGCCTGGATCGGCTCGTCCTTCTATTTCGTCGCCCTCGATCTCGGGTTGCGGCAGCGTCCGGGCCTGCCTGCCGGCGCCTTCGGCGAGGAATGGCAGGTGCATGGCGGCGGCTTCTACCACATCCAGAAATATCTGGTGGCGCCGGCCGAAATGCCGGAGCATCTCACCTGGTTCAAATGGGAATCCTACGCCACCTGGCTGTCGGGCTTCGCGATGCTCTGCGTGGTCTACTACGCCGGCGCCGATCTGTTCCTGATCGATCCCAACGTGCTCAACATCTCGGTGCCGGTCGGCATCCTGCTGTCGCTGGCCACCATCGGCGTCGGCTGGATCGTCTATGACCTGCTCTGCCGCTCGCCGCTAGGCAAAAGCGACACCGGCCTGATGCTGGTGCTCTATTGCGTGCTGGTGTTCATCGCCTGGGGATTGACGCACCTCTTCACCGGCCGCGCCGCCTTCCTGCATCTCGGCGCCATCACCGCCACGATCATGTCGGCCAACGTCTTCATGGTCATCATCCCCAATCAGAAGATCGTCGTCGCCGACCTGATCGCCGGCCGCAAGCCGGACCCGAAATACGGCAAGATCGCCAAGCAGCGCTCGCTGCACAACAACTACCTGACCTTGCCGGTCCTGTTCCTGATGCTGTCGAACCACTACCCGCTGGCGTTCGGCACTGAGTTCAACTGGGTCATCGCCTCGCTGGTCTTCATCATCGGCGTGCTGATCCGGCACTATTTCAACACGGTGCACGCTCGCAAGGGCAACCCGACCTGGACCTGGCTCGGCGCCGCCGTGCTGTTCATGATCATCATCTGGCTGTCGACCGTGCCGAAGGTTTTGACCGGCGAGCCGAAAACCT
This sequence comes from Mesorhizobium silamurunense, assembly GCF_014843905.1. Lineage (NCBI taxonomy): Bacteria > Pseudomonadati > Pseudomonadota > Alphaproteobacteria > Hyphomicrobiales > Phyllobacteriaceae > Mesorhizobium > Mesorhizobium silamurunense. The sequence goes on from NZ_LPVS01000069.1 coordinate 28,018, forward strand.
CCGCCGCATCCGCCGCGGCCCAGGTCTATATGGCTTCGGCCCATTTTTCGGCCGTGCGCGACACCGTGCTAGGCCGCTGTTCGATGTGCCATGCCGAGGAGCCGGTCTACGAAGGCATCTACCACGCGCCGAAGGGCGTGATGCTCGACACCGACGCGCGCATCGCCGAGCATGCGCGTGAAATCTACCTCCAGGCCGGCCGCGCCCACGCTATGCCGCCCGCCAACGTCACCCAGATAACCGACCAGGAACGAGCCCTTTTGGTGGCTTGGTTCGAAGGCGCCGGAAAGTAAGCATGACATCAAAGCTCCTGCGTGGCCGCACGCTCTCCTTCCTGCGCTGGCCCGAAGCGATAGACGACCGTTCCGCCTGGCGCTACGAAGAGGATGGCGGGCTGCTGATCGATAATGGCAAGATCATTGCCGCCGGTCCGTATGCCGAGGTCCGGAAGCGCGCGGCCGCCGGCGCCGAGACGATCGATCATCGCCCGCATCTCATCCTGCCGGGTTTCATCGACGCGCATGTGCATTTCCCGCAGATGCAGGTCATCGCATCCTACGGCGCCGAACTGCTCGACTGGCTGAACAAATACACCTTCCCGGAGGAGTCTAAGTTCCAGAACGCGCAGCATGGCCGCCGCATCGCCAGGCTCTTCCTCGACGAGATGATGCGCCAAGGCACGACGACCGTCGTCGCCTATTGCTCGGTGCACAAATCTTCCGCCGAAGCCTTCTTCGCCGAATCGCATGACCGCAACATGCTCAACATCGCCGGCAAGGTGATGATGGACCGCAATGCGCCGGACGGCGTGCTCGACACGCCGCAGACCGGCTATGACGACACCAAGGCGCTGATTGCCGAATGGCACGGCAAGGGCCGCCAGCTTTATGCCATCACGCCGCGCTTCGCCATCACCTCCTCGCCCGAGCAGATGGAAATGGCCGGCGCGCTCTGCCGCGAGCATCCCGATCTCCACATGCAGACGCATCTGTCGGAGAACCACGCCGAGATCGCCTTCACCCAGGAGCTCTATCCCTGGTCGCGCGACTACACCGACGTCTATGAGCATTACGGCCTGCTGGGGAAAAAGAGCCTGTTCGGCCACTGCATCCACCTGTCGGAACGCGAGGCGGACGCGCTGTCGCAATCGGGCTCGGTGGCGGTGTTCTGCCCAACCTCCAACCTTTTCCTCGGCTCCGGCCTGTTCGACTACCAACGCTATCGCCGGCGCGAGAAGCCGCTCAGGATCGCGGCAGCCACCGATGTCGGCGGCGGCACCAATTATTCGATGCTGCGCACCATGGACGAAGGCTACAAGGTGATCGCGCTGAACGGCGAGAAGCTGAACCCCTTCCAGTCCTACTGGCAATTGACGCGCGGCAACGCCGAGGCGCTGTCGGTTTCCGAAAAAATAGGCACTCTCGATGAAGGCACCGATGCCGACATCGTCGTGCTCGACGCTCACGCCACGCCGGCGATGCGGCTGAGGATGGAGACGGTTGAAACGCTGGCGGAAGAACTCTTCCTGCTGCAGACGCTGGGCGACGATCGCGCCGTGCGCGAGGTCTATGTGGCGGGCCGGCCGGCAAAGAGCGCGATTGTCGCATAGATTAAGTGCGCTCTTCGCTTGACCCCGCGTCAGCCATCGGCCAAAGCGTGCGTCGACATTTGACAGGGGAACGCCATGGCTGCCGCCGACGACATCGCTCTGATCAAGAAACAGGAGGCCACGCTGGTCTTCCCGGCCTTCGACGAGGCCGTGGCCTTCGAGGTCGGCTCGGCGATCAGAGACCGGGCGCTCAAGGAAAACCTGCCCATCATCGTCGACATCAGGACGTTCGACCGGCAATTGTTCTATGCCGCGATGCCGGGCTCGAACGCCTCCAATCCGGACTGGGCGCGGCGCAAGATCAATGTCGTGAAGCGCTATTTGAGAAGCACCTATCGCATGGTGCTGGAGCAGCAGCGGCCCGACCGCACCTTCAAGGTCGGCGAGGGTCTGGACATTGCCGACTACGTGCTTGCCGGCGGCGGCTTTCCCGTCACCGTGAAGGGCGCCGGCGTGATCGGCGTCATCGCCGTCTCGGGCCTGCCTGAGCGCGAGGACCACGGTGTCGTGGTCGATGCGCTTTGCGCCCATCTTGGCGCTGATCGTAAGCAATTAGCCCTGCCGCCGGAAGAAAAGTCGTGACGCCGGCGCTGCCCCTCATCCGCCTGCCGGCACCTTCTCCCCGTGAAAGACGGGGAGAAGGGACTTGGCCGCAACGCTGCCGATCCCCCTCTCCCCGTTCTTCACGGGGAGAGGGTAAGGGTGAGGGGCGGCGCCGGCGGTTGCTCAGTCTGCAGAACACCGATGGCGGCCAAGTATGACCTTGCTCGATCCAAAAACATTCCTCAGCGCGATCTTCAACGCGGCCGTCGCCGCCGCTGACCCAGAGAAGACGATCCGCAATCATTTGCCGGCGAAACCGAAGGGCCGCACCATCGTCATCGGCGCCGGCAAGGGCTCGGCCCAGATGGCGGCGGCTTTCGAGAAGGTCTGGGACGGGCCGATCGACGGGCTGGTCGTCACCCGCTACGGCTATGGCGCCAAATGCGAGCGCATCGAGATCATCGAGGCGGCGCATCCTGTTCCCGATGCCGCCGGCCTCGAGGCCTCGCGCCGGCTCTTGGAGAAGGTGCGCGGGCTCACCGTCGACGATCTGGTGGTGGCGCTGATTTCGGGGGGCGGCTCGGCGCTGCTGCCGTCTCCCGCGCCCGGCCTGACTTTAGCCGACGAGATCGCCGTCAATGAGGCGCTGCTCGCCTCCGGCGCGCCGATCGCGGCGATGAACACCATCCGCAAGCATGTTTCGACCATCAAGGGCGGGCGCCTCGCCGCCGCCGCCCATCCGGCCAGGGTGGTGTCGCTGGTGGTTTCGGACATCCCCGGCGACAATCCGGCAATGGTCGCCTCGGGTCCGACCGTCCCCGATACCGGCAGCCGTGCGGACGCGCTGGGCTCGATCGCCGCCTATGGCATGAAGCTCCCGACCTCGGTCATGGCGCATATCAACTCGCCTGAGGCCGATGCGCCGCGACAGGGCGATCCGCGCTTTGCCGGCAATGAGGTGCACCTGATTGCCTCGGCCGGCGTCTCGCTGGAAGCGGCGGCTGCCGAAGCGAAACGGCAGGGCTTCGAGGCCGTCATCCTGTCGGATTCGATCGAGGGCGAGGCGCGTGAGGTCGGCGGCGTCCATGCCGCGATCGCGCGTGAGGTGGCGACGCGCAACCGGCCCTTCGCCAAGCCGGTGCTGATCCTCTCCGGCGGCGAGACCACGGTGACGCTGCGGGCTAAAGGCAAGGGCGGCCGCAATTCCGAATTCCTGCTCGCCTTGGCCATTGGCGTCGACGGCATCGATGGCATTCATGCTTTAGCCGCCGACACAGACGGTATCGACGGCTCCGAGAACAATGCCGGCGCGTTCGCCGACGGCTCGACGGTGTCGCGCATGCGCGCCGCGGACGTCGACGCCAAAGCGATGCTTGCCGGCAATAATGCCTGGACGGCCTTCAATGCTGTAGATGATCTCTTCGTGCCCGGCCCGACCGGCACGAACGTCAACGATCTGAGGGCGATTCTGGTCCGTTAAGCCTGCCGCATTGCTCCTGCACAAGCGTAGGCCGCCCCTCATCCGCCTGCCGGCACCTTCTCCGCGTATAGTGACGGGGAGAAGGCGGACTGGCCGCAGCGCCGGGACCAGTTCTGCAACGCTGGTGGTTGGCGAAATCATGCGCGACAGCGTCTTTCTCCCAGTCACTATACGGGGAGAAATGCCCGGCAGGGCAATGAGGGGCGGCGCAGACAGGCGATCCTTAATCGTCGCGTTGCAACAGGTCATTTCAACACTCTGGCTAGCTGATCACGCAGCCATCAGCCGCTTCACCTTCCTCATATCCTTGAGGAACCGCTCGCGCTCGGCGTCCTTGTCCGCCGGTTCGCGGATACGCAGGATGAGCGAAGGGTGGATGGTGATGAACACGCGCAGCCCGTCCTCGCGCTCGATCACGCCGCCGCGCAACTTCAGCACCGGCACCGCCTTGCCGAGCAGCGACTGTGCAGCTGTCGAGCCCAACGCCACGGCGAGGCTCGGCTTGATCAGGTCGAGCTCCTTGTCGAGCCACCAGCGGCAGGCCCGCACCTCACCGGCATTCGGCTTGGAATGGATTCGCCGCTTGCCACGCGGCTCGAATTTGAAGTGTTTTACCGCATTGGTCACATAGACCTTGCGGCGGTCGATCGCGGCGTCGTCGAGGATGCTGTCGAACATTCTGCCCGCCGGCCCGACAAAGGGCCTGCCGGCCAAATCCTCCTGGTCGCCGGGCTGTTCGCCGACGAAGACCACCTCGGCGTTCCCCGGTCCTTCGCCGAACACGGTTTGCGTCGCAATGCGCCAGAGCTGGCAGCGACGGCAGCCCTTTGCCGCCTCGCGCGCCTCGCCGATGGAGCTGGCATCTTCCGCTGCGGCCGGCTCTGTCTCAGGCGCAGGGACGCGCCTGGCTGGACGCCTCGCTTCACGCCGCAAGGCCGTTGTTGACGGTGTTGTTGCCATCGTTCTGTCTCGCCCGCTTTCAAACTTGAAATGGGCGAGCCTGGCGATGGTTCCCGATCCTCACACCTCGTGCAGGTAGAGGTGGTAGTCCAGCTCGTTGACGGTGCGCGCAACCCGCAGGTATTCCGCCTGCTTGATCGCCACGAAGGTCCGGTGCAGGTCGGGGCCGAGCGCCGATTTCAGGAAATCGGAGGCCTTTGCCGCCTCGATCGCGGCGCGCCAGTCGGCCGGCATGGTCGACGCTCCCGTCGCCTGCTCATAGCCGTTGCCGGTCGTTTCCGGGCCGGGGTCCAAGCCTTCGTCTAGGCCTTTGACGATGCCGGCCAGCACCGTCGCCGCCACCAGATAGGGGTTGGCGTCGACGCCGGACGGCCTGTGCTCGATGCGCCGGTTTTTGGCGTCGCCCGCCGGCACGCGCAGCGCCACCGACCGGTTGTTGACGCCCCAGGTCGGTGCCACCGGCGCGTAGGACTGCGAGACGAAGCGCCGCCACGAATTGGCGTGCGGCGCAAACACCAGCATCGATTCCGCCATGGTGCCGACCAGGCCGCCAAGGGCATTCAGCAATTTCGGCGACCATTTTTCGCCGGCCGTTTCGGTGAACACGTTCCTGCCGGCGTCGTCCTGCAGCGAGACATGGAAATGCATGCCCGAGCCGGCATAGGTCTCGATGGGCTTCGCCATGAAACAGGCGGTGACGCCATGCCGGCGCGCCTGCGCCCTGACCAGCCGTTTCAGTATGACGAGGTCGTCCGCCGCCCGCATCACATCCTTGCGGTAGTTGAGCGTCAGCTCGTACTGGCCGGGCGCATATTCGGAAATGACCGTCTCGGCCGGAATGCCTTGCGCCTTTGCGGCGGCGTAGATGTCGGAAAACAGCGGCTCCATGCCGTGCAGATGGTCGACCGAATAGACCTCGGTCTTGGCCGAGCGGCGGCCGTCGAGCACGGCGCGGGCGGCTTGCACCTTGCCGTCTGCATCGCGCTCATTGGCAAGGAGAAAAAATTCCAGCTCGAAGGCGCCGGCCGGATGCAGTCCGCGCGCGGCGAGCAGCTCCACCTGCCTCGCCAGCACCAGTCGAGGATCGGACGACATCGGCTGGCCGTCGAGGTGATACATCGACATCAGCACCTGGCCGCGCGGCGGCTTGGTGCCATGGAGCGGCACCAGCGTTCCGGGGATCGGCCATGCACGGAGGTCGCCGTCGCCGGTGTCCCAGATCAGGCCCGTGTCGTGGACATCCTCGCCGGTGATGTCGAGGCCGAGGATCGAGATCGGCATATGCCTTCCGCCTTCGAAGATGCTCATCAGCTCGTGGCGGCGCACGATCTTGCCGCGGCCGATGCCGTTGGCGTCGGTGAGCACGATATCGAACGCCTCGATCTCGGGATGGGCGTCGAGAAAGGCTCTCGCCTCGGCGGGCGTCGAGCCCGAAGGGGAGGTTGCAACTGTGCTCGGATTGTCCATGGCCGCCAATCTTCCAACTGCTTGTCTCATGCCGTAAGTCTGGCCGCAACCGCGCTGAAAGCACTGATCAGCCGGCTCACCTGCGCCGCCGTCGTCGCCGGCGAGATCAGCATCATATTGTGGAACGGCGCGATCAGCACGCCGCGATTGACCAGCGCGACATGGATGGCGGCCTCGAGTTCCGGCGCATGCGCTTTTTCGGCCTCGCCGCCATTTTTCAGCGGTCCGGGCGCGCAGATGAACTCGACGCGTGCGCCGACGCGCGCGACGTGCCACGACAAATGATAGCGGTCGATGACGGCGGTCAGCCCGGCGTCGAGGCGGCACGCCAGCCGGTCCATATGGGCATAGGCCTCCTCGGTCATCACCTCTTCCAGCGTCGCGCGCATCGCCGCGAATTGCAGCGGGTTTGCCGACAGCGTCGTGCCCATGCCGGAATAGCCGGGCTCCTTGCTGCGATTATAGGCGCCGTAGCGGGTAGCGACCTCTTCGCTCATGCCCCAGATGCTCGCCGACACGCCGCCCGCCACCGGCTTGCCGAGCACGAAGAGATCGGGTTCCAGCCCATGTTTGCGCGTATAGCCGCCGGGGCCGGTGGAGATGGTGTGCGTCTCGTCGATCAAAAGCAGCGTGCCCGCCGCGCGGGTGAGCCGCCGCAGCGCGTCGTGGAAGCCGGGCTCCGGCAGCACCATGCAGGAATTGGTCAGCACCGGTTCGCTGATCACGCAGGCGACATCGCGGTCGCCAAGTGCCGTTTCCAATGCCGCGATATCGTTGAATTCGACGATCTTCGTTGACCGCGTGAGGTCGCGGAATTCGCCGGCCAGTCCCGGCCGGTTGACCGGTTTGCCGCCGATCAGCCGCACCATCGTCTCGTCGACCGAGCCGTGATAGCAACCGTTGAAGACCAGGATCTTCTCCCGCCCCGTCACCGCGCGGGCGACGCGCAGCGCGAAGCGGTTGGCGTCGGTGGCGGTGGTGGCAATCTGCCAGTAGGGCAGGCCGAAACGCTGCTGTAAGAGCGGGCCGATGGCCAGCGCATCCTCGCTGGGCAGCATATAGGTCAGGCCGCGCCCGGATTGCCGACGGATGGCGCGGGCGACCGGCGGCGGCGAATGGCCGAGCATCGAGCCGGTATCGCCGAGGCAGAAATCGTCGAGTCTGTTGCCGTCGATATCGGTGATCGTGGCGCCCCTGGCACTATCGACTAGGATCGCAAACGGCGTCGGCCAGTCGGTCATCCAGTGCATCGGCACGCCGCCGAGGAAGCCTGCCATGCCGTTGCCGACCTTCGCCTCGGATTTCGGCCGCGCCTTGCAGAAAGCGGCCGCTTCCGTCTCGCGCAGTTCCGCGATGCGGGCGGCAGCAATGCCGCCGATGGACGAATTCGATGCCTGCATGAAACCCCCTCTGTTGGCGCGGCACTCTGCCAACCAGTTGGCAAAACCGCAATTGGCCGAGGCGGGGGCGGGCGTTGGCTCAGCAGTAGGCTAGGCAGTAGGCAGTAGGCAGTAGGGCTCTCTTTTCCCCCTACTGCCTATTCCCTTACGCAGTGATATCGATCACGCCGCAATCCCCGGCCGCACTTCCGAAGGCTATGCGGCGCTCTTCCTTGTCCCACATCATCGAGGTGATGGCGCCTTTGCCGGGGCGGCGCAGCAGCACCTCCTTGGCGTCGGCGAAGCGCGCCGCGATCACCATGCCGTCCTCATAGCCGATGGCCGTGACCTCCTGGCTGGGATGGCAGGCAACGCAGGTCACCATCGTGTTGCCGCGCGTGCCGAGCTCCAGCGGCGCCTTGCCCATCGGCCCGTCCTTGCTCGCGAATGGCCACACGATCGCCGCCGGCGCGCCCGAGCTCGCCAACCATTTGCCCTTGACGCTCCACGACAGGCTTTTGACCTTGCCGGGATAGCCGCTCATGCGCATGTGCTTGCCGTCGGCCAGCTTCCAGCCATGCAGGGCGTTCTCCTGCATGGTGGTGACGAGGAAAGCGCCGTCCGGCGAGAAGGTAATGCCGGTATGGGCGCCGGCCCATTCGAGCTCGACCGGCTTGCCTTCGGCCGCTGGGAAATGCAGCGTCGCGCCGTTGTAGCGGGCGACACCGAAGCGCATGCCCTTTGGCGAGAAGGCCAGTCCTTCGACCGAGCGCGGATGGGCGAATTCCTTGGTCTTGCCGTCGGCAAAGCGCACGAAGGCGATCTTGCCAGAGGCATAGGCAACCGCGCCCTGCGGCCCGGCGGTGACGCTGGTGATCCACTTTCTGCCGGCGCTGGCCAGTTCCGTCACCTCGCCGCCGGCCTTGACGGAAAACACCTTGCCGTCCTCGCCGCCGGTGATCAGCCGGTCGTTGGCAACATCATGGAAGGCGGCAAGCAGGCCGTCATTGGCCTGCACCGTCTTCTGCCCGCTATCCAGCCGATGGATCGCGCCGTCGGCGAGTGCAAAATGCGGCACATCGTTCAGGAAGACGGCGGCGACGCAATGGCCTTCGAGATCAAGCGGGGCGACTGTGGGCATGCGAGACATTATCCAAGTTGGCGCTGCCCTTCACCCTTCCCTTCTCCCCGTTCTTCACGGGGAGAAGGTGCCGGCAGGCGGATGAGGGGCAGCGCTAACGTTGCAAAGTTAGGAAATCAAGCCGCCTGGCAGGCCTCGAAGCTTTTCCTGAGCCGCTCTTCGTCGAGCTCGCGGCCGATGAACACCAGCCGGCTCTCGTGCTTTTCGCCGTCCTTCCAGGCGCGTTGGTGGTCGCCTTCGAGGATCATGTGCACGCCCTGCAGGACATAGCGCTCGTCGTCGCCCTTGAGCGCGATGATGCCTTTCAGCCGCAGGATATTCGGTCCTTCCATCTGGGTCACTTTCTCGATCCAGGGGAAGAATTTTTTCGGGTCCATCTCGCCGCCGCGCAGCGATACCGATTTCACCGTCACGTCATGGATGTCGGATGGATGGTCGTGGTGATGGTGGTCGTGCCCGTCATGGTCGTGGTGATGGTCGTGATCATGATCATGGTGGTCATGATCGTGGTCGTGCGCCTCGAGGAAATGCGGGTCGTTCTCCAGCGCGCGGGACAGGTCGAAGGCCCCGCGATCGAGCACCTCGCGGAGCGCCACGCCGGCGCGCTCTGTGCGATGGATCCTGGCCGCCGGGTTGATGGCGCGGATCGTCGCCTCGACCTTTTCGAGTTCCTCTGGCGTGACGAGATCGGTCTTGTTCAGCACCACGACATCGGCGAAGGCGATCTGGTCCTCGGCCTCCTTGGAGTCTTTCAGGCGCAGCGGCAAATGCTTGGCGTCGACCAGCGCCACCACAGCGTCGAGCTTCGTCTTGGAGCGCACGTCGTCATCCATGAAGAAGGTCTGCGCCACCGGCACCGGGTCGGCGAGGCCTGTGGTTTCCACCACGATGGCGTCGAAGCGGCCGGGCCGCCGCATCAGGCCTTCGACGACGCGTATCAGGTCGCCGCGCACCGTGCAGCACACGCAGCCATTGTTCATCTCGTAGATTTCCTCGTCGGATTCGACGATCAGGTCGTTGTCGATGCCGATCTCGCCGAACTCGTTGACGATGACGGCGTACCGCCTGCCGTGGTTCTCCGACAGGATGCGGTTGAGCAGCGTCGTCTTGCCCGCGCCGAGATAGCCGGTAAGGACGGTTACAGGGATCTGCGTCTGTGCATCGCTCATGGCTTGCCTCGAAAATCTGTGCCCTAAAGGATTTGTCGGCCTCATATAGGATGTGAACCGCGCTTTTGCACGCGCCAAACCGATGGGCCAGCCGGTCTCCCGATCGGAGCCGGCGCCGTGGATGGAATGGCGGTGATCAAGTTGGCCAAATGGGGCAGCCGGCACGGGCGTCGCCTCATCCTTGCGGGCTTCCGCTGTGAATCTCGCCGGGCCAAAAGTCGTTTGTCATCTAACTGAAATAAACATCTGGCATCACCTGCGCGGGCACCGCAATGCTTGCCGGCAAAGCGTTCTGCAAGCTGGACTCTTTAAATCGTCATTTGCCAGCCGTCGGACAGCCTCTATGCTGCCCGCGCCGGTTCGGCCGAAGAGGGAACGACCATGGCCAAGGCGGACAAGACAGCGACAATGGGCCGGCTGCATTCGGCTGCGCGGCTGGCGCGAACGGCACTTGCGGCGCGGCTTCTGGCGCACGGCTTCTATGCCGGCCAGGACCAGATCATGCTGGCGCTCGACCGTGAGGATGGCCAGACCCCGGGCAATCTCGCCGGCAAGCTCGGCGTCCGTCCGCCGACCATCACCAAGACCATCAACAGGCTTCAGGCGCAGGGTTTCGTCGAGAAGCGCGCCTCCAACGCCGATGCCCGCCAGGCTCACATCTTCCTCACCGATACCGGCCGCGAGACCATCCGCGCCATCGAGAAGTCGGTCAAGAAGACCGAGAAGCAGGCGCTGAAGGGCCTCGACAAGAAGGACCAGAAGGCGCTGTTCAAGCTGCTTGCCCGCGTCGAGGCAAACCTGTCGAACGAAGAGCTGGTCCTCATAGACGACGACGCCGAGCTGGATGATTAACGAGCGACGCGCAGCGTCGTCCCGAGCGCGACGCGTCAGCGTCGTCGCACAACCGCGACGTTTCAGTTAACGGGCAACGCGTCAGCGTTGTCCCGATAGAGGCGCAAACTGTCCGATTCTACGCCCCCGCGCCACGCACCAGCGCCGCCCATCGTCCCGGCGTCAACCCGAACGCCTTCTTGAAATGCCGGTTGAAATGGCTCTGGTCGCTGAAGCCGGCCGCAACAGCTGTTTCGGCTAATGGCTCTCCGGCTTCGATCATGCGCCGGGCCCGCTGCAGCCGGCGCATCACAAGGAAGCGATGCGGGCTGGTCGAATAGGTCGCGCGGAAATGGCGCGACAGCGCGTAGCGGTCGAGCCCGGTGATCGCCTCAAGTTCATCGGAGCGCACCGGCCGTTCGGCGTTCTCTTCGAGATAGTCGCGGGCCAGCGCTGCAGCCCGCCAAGCGATCTTTCCTGTCGGCTTTGCCGGCTGTCCGGCATGGCGTTTCAATTGCTGCGCCAGTTGCGCAATGAAATCGGCGACGAACAAATCGTCCAGCTGCTCGTCCAGAGGCGCCAGGGCTGAGAGCAACGTGCCGCGCAAGGCCGGGTCGCTCACCACGGCATCCCGCACGAAAGGCAGCGGCGCACCGTTGAGGCAGTCGAGCAGCAGCGATGGCTCCAGATAGAGGATCCGGTAGCGTAGGCCGTCCTCGGTGCCGGCGCCGCCGTCATGCAACTCGTCGGGATGCAGCACGATCACCTGGCCGGGCAGGCTATGCCGCACCGCGCCCCGATAGTGAAAACGCTGCACGCCATCGAGCGTGACCCCGATGGCATAGGTGTCGTGGCGGTGCAGGTCGAAGGCGTTGCCATGGAAGCGTGCCTCGATGCGCTCGAGTCCGGTGACGCCGGGCGCCGAAACGATCCGGTCGTCCTCGGCGCACGAACGTTCAAGACCTTCCAGCGCCTCATTGCCTAGACCGTGCGCCATCGCCTCATCCATGCCCGCTGCTGCGGGCCACCTCTCGGAGAAACATTTTGGTGTTCGACACGAAATTTGCAATCGTGCTGAAGGAAGACCTCGCGGTCTGGCAGAAGCTCAACGTCACCGCATTCCTGACCAGCGGCATCGTCGCGCAGTTTCCTCAAATCATTGGCGAGCCTTATCGCGACCGAGCCGGCAATCAGTTCAATCCGCTCTCGATCCAGCCTGTCATCGTGCTTTCGGCGGACGGGCCCGCACTTGCCGCGATCCATCGTCGGGCCCTGGAGCGCGGCGTCACGACATCGGCCTATGTCGAGGAGATGTTCGCGACCGGCCATGATGTGGCCAACCGCGCCGTCTTCGCCGAATTCGCGCCCGACGACGCCAGGGTGGTCGGCATCGCGCTGCGCGCCGAAAAGAAGCTGGTCGACAAGATCACCAAGGGTGCCCGCATGCACGCCTGAGCGGCCAAGCCGTTGTTGCAGCGGCTGCTTTCGGTCCGGCCACACCCCATAATTGGCTTGCCGGCAAGCTTTGATTGCCGCAAAGGTGGGGTGTCCGCCTTCGCTTCCTTCCGGCCTGAATTTGTCCGTTTCCCGAACCCAAGACGACAGCGCAACGCCGCCCGCGGCGATGCTGTTGATGCTTTGCGTCTATGTCTGCTTCACCTTTCTCGACACCTCGAGCAAATATCTGGTGCTTGCCGGCGTCTCGGCGCTGATCGTCGCCTGGGTCCGTTTCACCGTCCATGTCCTGCTGGTCGGCGTCTTTCTGCGCGGCTGGCGCGAGCCGTCGCGCTTCCGCGCCAACAACCTGCCGGCACACATCCTGCGCGGATGCCTCCTTTTCGGTTCGACCATGTTCAACATCCTGGCGCTGCGCACGCTCCAGCTCGCCGAAACCACCTCGATCTATTTCTTCGGCCCGATGGTGATCACGGCACTGGCCGGTCCGCTGCTTGGCGAATGGGCCGGCTGGCGGCGCTGGCTGGCGATCCTCACCGGTTTCGTTGGCGTTTTGATTATCACCCGGCCCGGTGTCGGCGTCTTCGGCATCGGCCATCTCTTCGCGCTCGGCTCGATGCTGTCGAACTCCTTTTACGTCATCATGACCCGGCGCATGTCCGCCAGCGAAACGTCGGAGAGCCTGATATTGTTTTCTGCTCTGGCGCCCGCGGTGCTGCTTGTGCCGATGCTGCCGTTCTCGCATGCGCTGCCGCAGGACGGCTGGCACTGGGTGATCCTGCTGATGCTGGGTGTGTTCGGCGCCGGCGGCCATTGGCTGCTGGTCCAGGCCTATCGCCTGGCGACGACGACGGCGCTGGCGCCCTATCCGTATTCGCAGATGGTGTGGATGATCATTTCCGGCTGGCTGATTTTCCATCAGCTTCCCGATCGCTGGACGCTGCTGGGTGCTGCCATCATCGTCGCCAGCGGCCTCTACATCATCCACCGCGAGCACAGGCTTCGCCTGCGCAACTCCGCCTCGTTGGACACGGAAGCCGAAACACTCGCTAAAAAACTTTGATTTGCTCCAAAACCGATGGCATAAGGCCGCATTTAAAAATTTTAAAGACCCTGGGGAGCGAAGGGCACTGGCACAGAAGATCAAGCTTTCGACGATCGCGGACGCGCTCGGCGTATCCACGGCAACGGTATCGCTGGCGTTGCGCGACAGTCCGCTGGTGGCGGGCTCGACGCGCGAGCGCATCAAGGAACACGCCCGCGCCATCGGCTATATCTATAATCGCCGTGCGGCTTCGCTGCGCACCTCGCGCTCCGGCATCGTCGGCGTCGTCGTGCACGACATCATGAACCCGTTCTTCGCCGAGATCCTGCGCTCGATCGAAAGCGAGCTCGACCGCAGTCGCCAGACCTTCATCCTGTCCAATCATTACGATCAGCTGGAGAAGCAGCGCACCTTCATCGACACGCTGCTGCAGCTCGGCGCCGACGGCGTCATCATGTCGCCGGCCATCGGCACGCCGGCCGAGGACATCATCATGGCCGAGGAAAACGGTCTGCCGGCGGTCTTGATCGCGCGCACGGTTGCCGGAGCCGACGTGCCGGTGTTCCGCGGCGACGACGCCTATGGCACGGCGCTTGCCACCAACCACCTGATCTCGCTCGGTCACAAACGCATCGCCATGATCGGCGGCACCGACCAGACGTCCACCGGCCGCGACCGCTATCAGGGCTATCTCAACGCCATGGAGGCGGCCGGGCTGGAGGTGAAGCCGTCCTGGCGCATTCCCGGGCCGCGCACCAAGCAGGCCGGTTTCGAGGCCGCAGGACAGTTTTTGGCGCTGAAAGACAAGCCGACCGCCGCCTGCTGCTGGAATGATCTGGTTGCGATCGGGCTGATGAACGGCATCGCGCGCGCCGGCTTGGTGCCGGGCGTCGATATCTCCGTCACCGGTTACGACGACCTGGAGGAGGCTGCGATAGCAACGCCGGCATTGACAACGGTCTGGAATGGCCAGCGCGAGGTCGGCCGCCGCGCGGCCAGCGCGCTGCTCGACAAGCTGAACGGGCAGGCCGTGCGACCCTCGCAGGAACTGATCAAGCCGGAGCTGCACGTGCGCCAGTCCACCGGCAAGCCGGTGGAGCGTCAATGACAAAAGCCGAAGCAAATTTCCCGGTCGCCATTCTGGTGCCGGGGCATTTCAACGACCATGCGATCGGCAGGATCGACAAGGCGTTCAAGCGCGTGCGGATCGAGCGCGCCGATCCGTCCCTCGTCACCGGCGAGATGCGGCAAGCCGTACGCGGCATCGCCTCCTTCGGCGGCATCGATGCAGCCTTGATCGACGCGCTGCCCAATCTCGAAATCATCGCCAATTTCGGCGTCGGCTATGATTCGGTCGATGCCCGCCACGCGGCCACGCGCGGCGTCATGGTCACCAACACACCGGACGTGCTGACCGAAGAGGTCGCCGACACCACGATCGGCCTGTTGATCAACACCGTGCGAGAGCTCTACAGCGCCGAGAAATGGCTGCGCGACGGCGACTGGGTGAAGAAGGGCAATTACCGTCTGAGCCGGCTCACTTTGCGCGGCCGCCGCATCGGTATCTTCGGCATGGGCCGCATCGGCCTTGCCGTTGCCCATCGCCTCGAGGCCTTCGGCCTGCCGATCGTCTATCACAACCGTCGCAAGGTCGAAGGCCTTTCCTACGAATATCATGCCACGCTGAAGGGTCTCGCCGAAGCGGTCGATACGCTGATTTGTATAGCCCCCGGCGGTGCCGCGACGGAAAAGGCCATCAATGCGGAAATCCTGTCGGCGCTCGGCCCGAACGGCGTCTTCGTCAATATCGGCCGTGGCAGCACGGTGGATGAGGCGGCTCTCGCCGCCGCCCTCGAGAATGGCACGATCGCCGCCGCCGGGCTCGATGTCTTTGCCGACGAACCGAATGTGCCCAAGGCGCTGCTCGACGCGCCCAACACCTCGCTTCTGCCGCATGTCGGCTCGGCGTCGGACCATACCCGCCGGGCCATGGCGGATCTGTGCGTCGACAATCTCGTCTCCTGGTTCGGCGAGCGCCGGCCGCTGACCCCGGTGCCGGAAACCGCGCAGGTCAAGCCGAGAAGCTGACCGAGCGACTGCCGCACTTATTAACGTTAACGCTTAACGCGCGCTTAACGCTTTGGAATCACTATGTATACTTCGTTATGCATGAACCGAAGCCGCGTGTGGTTCAGGCTTTGTGCATGGGGGCAAAGTCCGAAGCGCAGCCGCGCGTTTCGAAGGTACGGAGAAACGGCGTGAGGATGCTTTCCATGTTTATGGCGGTTACCGCGTTGGCCGGTGGCGTCCAGCTCTTTCACGGCGGCCGCGGCGAAAGCATCGCCAGCGAGGCCACACCATCCAACAGCTATCGGCTGACGGCCAATGGCGACGAAGCGGCCTGCGCTGTCAGGCGCGGCGCCGAGGTGTCGAACGGTCTGTCGCAGCTCACCGTCGCTTCGGACTGCCGCAAGCTGATGCCCGGCATCGAGCGCGCAAAGTTCTGACGCGAGCAGGCCGACGGCACGGTCGTCTTCAGCGAGAACGGCATCGACCCGATCGTCACTTTCAGCGTCGCCGATGGCGACGGCTACGAATCCTACGCGCCGGTTGCGCCGCTGCTGGCCTTGAACAACAACGAATAACGATTGCCGGCCGGCTTACTCCGCCGCGGCGCGTGCGCCGACCTTTGCTGCCGCATGCAGGCGCACGGCATCGCCGAAGGCGCGGAAGATCTTCGCCGAGTTGCTGTCCGACTTCACCCAATATTCCGGGTGCCACTGAACGCCGACCGCGAAGGCACGCGAATCCTTGACGGAGACGGCTTCGATCGTGCCGTCGGTGGCGACTGCCTCGACCTGCAGTTTCGATCCGAGCCGATCGATCGCCTGGCGATGCAGCGAATTGACCTTGATGTCGCCGGCGCCGAACACGCCGGCAAGGCAGCTCCCGGGCTTGATCGAAATCGTCTGGTGGATGCCGAAGCGCTCGTCCTGATTGTCGCTCACAGGCGCGCGGTGATCGAGCAAGCCCTCGCGCTCCTGAATCTCGGTGCCCAGCGTGCCGCCCAGCGCCACGTTGAGTTCCTGGATGCCGCGGCAGATGGCGAGCAGCGGCACGCCGCGCTCGATCGCCTTGCGGATCAGCGGCAGGGTGGTGCCATCGCGCGCCGGATCGTAGGGGCCGTTGGCCTCGCTGGGATCACCGCCGTAGAGCGATGGATGCACATTGGATTTCGACCCCGTGACCATGACGCCGTCGACCGAGGACAGCAGCTCAACGAAATCCAGTCGGTCGCCGAAGGATGGCACCAGCAGCGGGAACACACCAGCGCCGACGATCGCCGCCTCGATATATTGCTGCGGCGCGGCATGCCAGGTGTAGTTGTCGAACTGGCGGACATCGGTCGAGACGGCAACGAGCGGCTGCTGCATTTTGGATACGGGTTCCATTGAGGGCTAACGAATTATTCTGCCTACAAAATAGGCGATCCGATGGCACTTTGCCATGGCAAGTTTCGTCTCTCCGGATGGGCCAGGGCGGTTGGCGTTAGACTATAGTTGCACGTTGCCCGCGATGCTGGACTCGACATCTTGCCCGTGTATTGTTTCGCGCAGCCGACCAGGGCAGCGAGGATGTCCGAACGTCGGTCTGTTGATCCGAAACGGGAGGAAACTGCATGGATCGTCGTTCATTCATCCGCAAGGCCGGTGCGTCCGGTGTCGGCGTCGCGGCGGCGGCCACCGCGCTTGCCACGCCGGCGATAGCCCAGTCCAATCCGAAAGTGACGTGGCGGCTGGCATCGTCCTTCCCGAAATCGCTCGACACGATCTATGGCGGCGCGGAAGTCTTTTCAAAGATGCTGTCGGAAGCCACCGACGGCAATTTCCAGGTCCAGGTCTTTGCGTCGGGCGAGTTGGTTCCCGGCCTGCAGGCGGCCGACGCCACCGCCGCCGGCACCGTCGAGGCCTGCCACACGGTCGCATACTATTATTGGGGCAAGGACCCGACCTGGGCGCTGGGCGCCGCGGTGCCGTTCTCGCTCAATGCGCGCGGCATGAATGCCTGGCATTACCACGGCGGCGGTATCGACCTGTTCAACGAGTTCCTGGCCACGCAAGGCTTGTTCGGCCTGCCGGGCGGCAACACCGGCGTGCAGATGGGCGGCTGGTTCCGCAAGCAGATCAACACCGTCGCCGATCTTTCCGGTCTCAAGATGCGCATCGGCGGCTTTGCCGGCAAGGTGGTGCAGAAGCTCGGCGTCGTGCCGCAGCAGATCGCCGGCGGCGACATCTACCCTGCGCTGGAAAAGGGCACGATCGACGCCGCCGAATGGGTCGGCCCTTATGACGACGAGAAGCTCGGCTTCTACAAGGTCGCGCCCTACTACTATTATCCCGGCTGGTGGGAAGGCGGCCCGACCGTGCATCTGATGTTCAACAAGGCCAAGTACGAGGAGCTTTCGCCGGCCTACAAGTCGCTGGTGCATACCGCTGCCCAAGCAGCAGACGCCAACATGCTGCAGAAATACGACTACCTCAATCCGGCGGCGGTGAAGCGGCTGGTGGCGGGTGGCGCCAAGCTGGCGCCATTCAGCCAGGAAATCATGGCCGCCTGCTTCGAAAAGGCCAACGAGGTCTATGCCGAAATGGAGGCCAACAACGCGCCGTTCAAGAAGATCTGGGACTCGATCAAGGGCTTCCGCAAGGAGCACTATCTCTGGGCTCAGGTCGCCGAGTACAACTACGACACCTTCATGATGGTGCAGCAGCGCAACGGCAAGCTGTAGGCACTTCGACTCTTCTTGCAGGAACCCCGGGATCCTTCGCCCGGGGTTTTCTTTGCCGGTGGCGGAGACGCAAAATCGCCGAGGTTTGCGCTGCCCCTCATCCCCCGCCGGGATCTTCTCCCCGTATAGTGACGGGGAGAAAGGGATGTCCGCAGCCTCCGCGCATTTCCTGCAACGCCGGCGATTGGCGAAACCGCCGATGACAGCGCCCCTCTCCTCGTCACTATACGGGGAGAGGATGCCGGCAGGCAGGTGAGGGGCGGCGCCGGCGCGTGGTTGGGAAGCGAACTTAGGCGCCTTTCAGGGCAGATCAGCCCCGGCCCGGCACCACCAGCACCTTGACCTCGCCCGGAGCGGCGGGGTTCGAGATCACCTGCGGCGCCTCTTCGAGGCTCACTTCTTTCGATATCAGCTTGTCGATCTCGATCGCGCCCGAGGCAATCAACTGGGCCGCGCGGCCATGCGTGAACGGATTGAGGAAGGAACCCAGCACCTTCAACTCGCGGAACAGCAGGTCGAAAGGCTCGACGGCCACTTTCATCCCTTGCGGGACGACGCCGACGATGATGACCGTGCCGCCGGCCCTGGCCAGCCGCACTGACTGCTCGACCGTGTCGCGAACCCCGGCGCATTCGAGCACCACGTCGACGCCGCCCGGCACCAGCCCGGATTTTCCGGCTATGGCCTCGATGGGATCGCCGGCGCTTGGATCGACCGTTGCGGTCGCGCCGAGTTCCTCGGCAAGCGCGCGGCGCGAGGCCTGTCTGGTCGAAAGGATGATGGTCGCGGCACCCGCGAGCTTCGCCAATTGCACCGTGAGCAGGCCGATGACGCCGCCGCCGAGCACCACGACCGCGGCGCCGGGCCTGATGGCGGCGAGGTCGACGCCGTGCAGGCAGCAGGCCAGCGGCTCGCAGAAGGCGCCATGCGTCGGCTTGAGGTCGGCGGGCAGGAGGAAGGCCTGGCTTTGCGGCATCACGACATAATCGGCGAAGCCGCCATCCCGGTGGATGCCGATGGCCCTGAGATTGCTGCACAGATTGACGCGGCCTGCGCGGCACTGGCTGCAGCGCCCGCAGGAAACGTTGGGATCGCCGGTGACGCGGTCGCCGACGGCTATAGCGGCGACGGCCTCTCCGGCCGCCTCGACGATGCCGCAGAATTCGTGGCCGAGGGTCACCGGCGGCTTTGACGGAAACTCGCCGTGGAACAGGTGCCTGTCGGTGCCGCAGACGCCGCAAGCTTCGATCCGCACCAGAACATCCTCCGGCCCCGGCAGAGGCCTGTCGACCTCGAGAAGCGCGATGCTGCCGATTGCTTCCAGCCGGACTGCTCTCATGATGCGGTCACCTCAATTGAAACTCGGCGGCTTCGAAAGGTCGGGCGCCGGCGCCGCCGGCTTGGCAGGCGCAGTGTCGCCGAAATTCGGCGGCTGCGACAGGTCCGGCGTGCCGGGCGCGGCCGGTGCGGCGCCGCCGTTGGCGGGCGCCGCGCCATTGTCGGTCGGCGGCGTGCCGAGCGGCGCCAATCCCGGCATCTCCGGCAGCTTGATGTCGATGGTGCTTGGTTCGACGGCGGCGCCCTTGTAGCGCATCACCATCTGCGGGAAGGCGATGGTGAGCCCGATCATGATCACCTGGATGCAGACGAACGGCACCGCGCCCCAATAGATCTGGCCGGTGGTGACCGGCGCGATCTGCTTGCCGGTGAGCCGGTCGAGATAGGGCACGCGCGCGGCGACCGAACGCAGATAGAACAGCGCGAAGCCGAAAGGCGGATGCATGAAGCTGGTCTGCATGTTGACGCCGAGCAGCACGCCGAACCAGATCAGGTCGATGCCGAGCTTGTCGGCGGCGGGCGCCAGCAGCGGCACGATGATGAAGGCGAGCTCGAAGAAATCGAGGAAGAAGGCGAGCACGAAGACGAGGATGTTGACGCCGATCAGGAAGCCGGTCTCGCCGCCGGGCAGCGAGGTCAGGAGATGCTCGACCCAGATATGGCCATTGACGCCGTAGAAGGTGAGCGAGAAGACGCGCGCGCCGATCAGGATGAACAGCACGAAGGAGGAGAGCCGCGTCGTCGAGGCCAGCGCCTGCTTGATCACATCCAGCGACAGCCGTCCCTTCGCAGCCGCCATAGTCAAAGCGCCGACCGAGCCCATGGCGCCACCCTCGGTCGGGGTGGCGATGCCGAGGAAGATGGTGCCGAGCACCAGGAAGATCAGCGCCAGCGGCGGGATGAGCACGATCACCACCTGCTGCGCCAGCTTGGACATCATGTGGATTCCGAGCCGCTGGTCGGCGATCGCCACGATGTAGATGACGATCACGCCGACGGCGGCGCCGAGGATGTCCGCATTGTCGCCATGCGTCGGCACGAGGTAGCGATAGGCGGCATAGGAGATCGCGCCGGCCACCAGCAGCGCTACGATCAACGAGATGACGCCGTGGCCGAGCGTGCGGGCTTCGAGCGGCAATGCGGGCATTGCGTTCGGCCGGACGATCGACATGATCAGGATGTAGAGCATGTAGATGCCGGTCAGCACGAGTCCGGGGATCAGGGCGCCCGCATACATGTCGCCGACCGAGCGGCCGAGCTGGTCGGCCAGCACGATCAGCACCAGCGAGGGCGGGATGATCTGGGCCAGCGTGCCGGAAGCCGCGATCACGCCCGAGGCGAGGCGCCGGTCGTAGCCGTAGCGCAGCATGATCGGCAGCGAGATCAGCCCCATGGCGATGACTGAAGCCGCCACCACGCCGGTCGTCGCGGCAAGCAGCGCGCCGACGAAGATCACCGCATAGGCGAGCCCGCCGCGGATCGGGCCGAAGAGCTGCCCGACCGTGTCGAGCAGGTCCTCGGCCATGCCGGACCGTTCCAGCACGATGCCCATGAAAGTGAAGAACGGAATGGCCAGCAGCGTGTCGTTCGACATCACCCTGGTGCCGTAGAAATTGTCCGGCAGCGCATGCAGCAGCGGCCAGGCGAGGTTGATCGATCCGCCCGAATAGGGCGACAAGAGCACGCCGATGAAGAAGAACAACAGCCCGTTTGCCGCGAGCGAGAAGGCGACGGGGTAGCCGATCAAAAGGAAGATGATCAGCGAGGCGAACATGATCGGAGCCATGTTCTGCGCGATGAACTCGATCATGAGCGCACCTCGCCGGCCAACGCCTTGGCTTCCTCGGCAAGCGCCTTGGCCTCGAGCTCGGCCTGCTCATGCGCCGAGATGAAGGGATTGGGATCCTCCATGTCGCCGCGCATGATGGCGACCTTCTTGATGATCTCGGAAACGCCCTGCAGCGCCAACAGGAAGAAACCGACGAGCAGGATAGCCTTCGCCGGCCAGACGATCAGGCCGCCGGCATTGGTCGACATCTCGCCGCTGTGGAAGGACAGCGACACGTAAGGCACGAAGTAGATCACCATCAAGACCGCGAACGGCATCAGGAAGAGCAGATGGCCGAGGAGGTCGATCCAGTGCTGTACGCGGCGGGAAAAAATGCCGTAGACGATGTCGATGCGGATATGGTCGTTCTGCTTCAGCGTGTAGGCGGCAGCCAGCATGAAGGCGGCACCGAAAAGGTACCACTGCAGCTCCAGCCAGGCGTTGGACGAGATGTCGAACACCTTGCGGATGACGGCATTGACGGCGCTCACCAGGATCGCAAGCAGGATCGCCCACGAGACCCAACGGCCGATGAACTCGTTGATGCGGTCGATCGTCCTGGATAGAGCGAGCAGCACTGTCATGCATTTCCTCCCTGGTCATGCCGCGTGCCCGATTCCCCCATCCGGTGGCGCGCCGCTTGGCCCAACGGTATGCAGTGCGTGGTCTGACAGGTCAACACGACAAGGCGCGCCAAACGATGGCGCCGGTGGAAACCTGCCGGTTCACCGAACGTCATGCAACCAAAGTCTGACGGGTTCAGGCCACCTTGGCCTGGTCGCGGCCGGCCCCGATCAGCACCAGCATGGCGACGAGGAAGAGATAGATCCAGCCATCGCGCCATTCGATCGGGAAATAGCCGGCCCATAGCGATTCGGCCATGCCGAAGGCAGCGGCGCCAAGGGCCGCCCTCAGCGGCGACATATAGCCGCCGACAGCCGTCACGAACAGGATCTTGAGGCCATAGACGAGGCCGGTGCCGAAGCTGATGTTGCCGTAATAGAGGCCGGCGAGCACGCCGGCAGAAGCCGCGCAGAAGCCGCTGCAGAGCACCGCGCGGCGGAACACGGCGCGAACGTCGATGCCGCACATCGCAGCCGCTTTCGGATCGTCGGATACAGCCCGCCAGGCGCGGCCGAAGCGCGAATGCGAAAACAGCCAGGCGGCCAGCGCCACCCCCGCTATCACGGCTGCGCAGTCCAGCAACTGGATGACGGTGAGCGTCACCTTGAAGCCGGTGTCCTGGGCGAAGATGACGGGTTGGGCGAGCATCGGCGGCATCCAGAGATCATGGGTATCGGCGGCGATGCGGCTTGCTTCCGACAGGAACAGCAGGATGCCGAGCGTCGTCACCACGATGGCATTGGGCGACCGGGCGGCAAGCCGTTCGAACACGCTGCGCGACAGCACCTGGCTGATCAGCACCGCGTAGAGCAGGGCGGCAACGATGCCGAGCGCGACCGAGGCGAACAGCGTCAGCCACAGCGCCTGGTAGCCGAAGGCGGCGGTCAGGATCATGGTGTGGCCGCAAAAGGCAAACAGGGCCCCATAGGCAAGGTTGGTGCGATGCAGGATGCCGTTGGTCAATACATAGCCGAAGGCGAGCAGCGCATAGAGCGCGCCCGAATGCAGCCCGTTCAGCACCTGCTGGTAGAAATAGAGCATCAAGCATCTCTGGGGCTGTGCGACCTGGCCCCGTTGGAACCGTTGCACTCGGAATCTAACTTGTCAAATCCGTTTTATCGGTTAGATTTCTGGCATGACGGTATCCTGGACCCCGCACCGCTTCACCGGCGGCATCCTGGCGCTCGACACGGCGAACACGGTCGTGCTTCGCAACGATCCGGAAAAGACCTTCGACCGCTTCGATGATCCGGCCGAGATCGCCCGCTTTGCCGAGGCGGCAAGCGGCTTTCGCGCCGCCGAACTCGGCGGCCGGCGGCTGGAGGCGCCGGAACCGGACGGCATCGCCCCGGTTGTGCTGTCGATCCGCGAGGCGACCGACCGCCTGTTCCGCCATGCCATAGCGAAAGGCGCGATCGCCGCCGGCCATCTGCCGGATTTCCTGACGGCCTGCGCCGACGGGCTCTCCGGCAGCAGCACCGAAATCGGCGCGCCGGGCAGGCCCTTTGGCGATCCGTCGACACCGATCGCCTTCGAGGCGGCTTTGGCCGTCTCGGCGCTTTCACTGCTGCGGGATGACACCGTTGCCAGGCTCAGGATCTGTCCGAACTGCAGCTGGCTCTTCGTCGACCGCAGCCGCAACTCCAGCCGCCTCTGGTGCGACATGGCGGTGTGCGGCAACCGCCAGAAAGCGAATCGTTACTATCGCCGCCGCACGGCGGCCAGGGAGACCACCAATGCCTAGCAAATTCCGTTCGATCGCCCTTAGCGCGGCCCTGATTGCCGCGACGGCGCTCGGCGCCTGCCGCGATACCGGCAAGGAGCAGCTCTTCGCCATTTCCGGCAAGCTGTTCGAGTTCAACTACCGGCTCGGCATCGCCACCTATGTCATCACGCTGAGGCCGCTGCGGCCGATGGGTGAGGGACAGGTTGCGGTCGTCAATTTCCAGAATCCGGCCGGCGGCGATCCGCTCGTCGTCAACCAGAAGATCTGGCCGAAGCTTCCCCACATCACGCTTACCAGCCCGCCGCTCACCTGCGTCGTCAAGGACAAGCCCTATTCCGTTACGATCCGCATCGAGGATTCCAGCGGCACATTGCTCCAGAGCCTCGAGACGACAATGGCCTCGACGGAGGATCAGACGATGCTGCCGGACCGGCCGCTGGTGATCGGGCCGAAATATGAGCTCAATCCGGACCTTGCCGGCCATCCCGACGGCAAGCTGCCCGATGCGCCCAAGCCTGATTGCTCGAAGGCGGTCTAGGGCACGATCCCAAACCTTTGGTTCGAAAAGATCATGCTCGACCGGGAAGCGCCGGCTGCCGAAACTTTCGTGCTTCATGAAGCGGTTGGCTTCATCTTAAATGCGCTGGGTGGGTTCACCCGGACCGTTTGTTGCGTCCCGCCTGGCCTCTGCGATTTTGTTTGACCTCTCCCGCAAGGGAAGAAAGACTGCGGCCTCCCACTCCGACGTTGGCCGCCCGATCCGAGGCGTGCCTCCGCAGAGGAAATGCCTGATGACGCTGCATGACGTCGCGCTCGACGACAAGTTCGACCTTGGCAAGGAGCGCGTTTTCCTGTCCGGGGCGCAGGCCGTCGTGCGCATGCTCCTTATGCAGCGCGAGCGCGACCGCCGCTCGGGCCTCAACACCGCGGGCTTCGTTTCCGGCTACCGCGGCTCGCCGCTCGGCGGCCTCGACATGCAGCTTTGGCGGGCGAAGAAGCAGCTTGCCCAGGCCGACATTGTCTTCCAGCCGGGCCTCAACGAGGAGCTCGCCGCCACCGCCTGCTGGGGTTCGCAGCAGACCGAACTGCTCGGCGAAGGCACGCATGATGGCGTCTTTGCCGTCTGGTATGGCAAGGGGCCGGGCGTCGACCGCTCCGGCGACGTGTTCCGCCACGCCAATCTCGCCGGCTCGTCGAGAAATGGCGGCGTTCTCGCCCTGATGGGCGACGACCACATGGCCGAATCCTCGACCAACGCGCATGCCACCGAATTCCTGTTCGTCGACACCATGGTGCCGATCCTCAACCCGGCCGGCGTGCAGGAGATCATCGACTACGGCCTCTATGGCTTTGCCATGTCGCGCTTCGCCGGCACCTGGGCGGCGATCAAATGCGTCAAGGACAACATCGAATCGACAGCCTCCGTCGACGCCTCGATCGAGCGGCTGAACATCGTCATTCCGGACTTCGACATGCCGCCCGGCGGCCTCAACATCCGCCACGAGATCGACATGCTCGGGCAGGAGGAGCGGCTGCATGAGCATAAGCGCGCCGCGGCTTCAGCCTTCATCCAGGCCAATGGGCTGAACCGGATCGTCTATTCCGGCGGCCGCAAGCCGAAGCTCGGCATCATCACCATCGGCAAGAGCTATCTCGACGTCCGCCAGGCGCTCGAGGATATAGGCATCGACGAAGCGGCGGCCAACCGCATCGGCATCCGCCTGTTCAAGGTCGGCTGCCCCTGGCCGCTCGACTATCAGCATATCGCCGACTTCGCCCGCGGCCTCGACACCATCGTCGTCGTCGAGGAGAAGCGATCGCTGATCGAGGTGCAGTTGCGCGAGAACCTCTACGGCTCCGCCATCCAGCCGGCCATCGTCGGCAAGAAGGACGAGCGCGGCGACTGGCTGTTTCCGGCTAAGGGCGCGCTCGACCCGAACGAGATCGCGATCGCGCTCGGCGAGCGGATCCTGCGCACCATCGGCCCCTCGGAGGAGATCGCTGCGCGGGTAGCGAAGCTGCGCCAGTTCCAGGCGATGCTTGCCGACACCGTCGACATCGGCTCGCGCACGCCCTTCTTCTGCTCGGGCTGCCCGCACAATTCCTCGACCAAGGTGCCCGAGGGCTCGCTCGCCGCCGCCGGCATCGGCTGCCACTTCATGGCGCTGTGGATGGACCGGAACACCGTCGGCTTCACCGCCATGGGCGGCGAGGGCGCGCAATGGGTCGGCCAGGCGCCGTTCTCCAGGCGCGATCATATCTTCCAGAATCTCGGCGACGGCACCTACAACCATTCCGGCCTGCTGGCGATCCGCTTCGCGCTGTCGAGCGGCGCCAACATCACCTACAAGATCCTCTACAACGACGCGGTCGCCATGACCGGCGGCCAGCCCCATGAAGGCGGCCTGACGGTGGATATGATCGCCAGGCAGGTGCGCGCCGAGGGCGTCGAGCGCATCGCGGTCGTCACCGACGAGCCGGATAAATATGCCGGCAAGGCCGATTTCCCGGCCGGCGCCACCATCCATCACCGCGATGATCTCGACCTCGTCCAGCGCGAATTGCGTGGCGTGAAAGGCGTCTCGGTGCTTCTCTACGACCAGACCTGCGCCGCAGAAAAACGCCGGCGCCGCAAGCGCGGCACCTTCCCCGATCCCGACAAGCGCGTCTTCATCAACGAGCTGGTTTGCGAAGGCTGCGGCGATTGCGGCGTTCAGTCGAACTGCGTTTCGATCCAGCCGGTCGAGACGGAATTCGGCCGCAAGCGCCGGATCGACCAGTCGAGCTGCAACAAGGACTTTTCCTGCCTCAACGGCTTCTGCCCCTCTTTCGTGACGGTGCACGGCGGCAAGATCAGGAAGGCCGAAGGTATTGCCGGCAAGAGCGATCCGCTGGACGGCGTGCCGTCACCCGCCGAATTTCCGCTCGGCGACCAGGGCTGGGCAGCGATCATCGACGGCGTCGGCGGCACCGGCGTCGTCACCATCGGCGCGGTGCTCGGCATGGCCGCCCATCTCGAGGGCAAGGGCTGCGGCATGATCGACATGGCGGGTCTTGCCCAAAAGGGCGGCTCGGTCTTCACCCATGTCCGCATTGCCGCGACGCCCGAGGACATCCACACCATCCGCGTCTCGGCCGGCAAGGCCGACCTCGTGCTCGGCTGCGACCTCGTCGTCTCCGGGGCCAAGAAAGTGCTCGCCGCGGTGCGTGAAGGCCACACCATATTTCTCGCCAACACCGCCGAAATCATGCCCGGCGAATTCACCCGCTCGGCCGATTTTTCGCTGCCGGTCGAGCGGCTGAAGAAGGCGATCCGTGCCGCCGCCGGCGACGGCAAGGCCCACTTCTTCGACGCCACCCGCACGGCGACCGCGCTGTTCGGCAATTCGCTCGGCGCCAACATGTTCATGCTCGGCTTCGCCTTCCAGCATGGCGGGCTGCCGCTCTCGGCCGAAGCCGTTGAAAAGGCTATCGAATTGAACGGCGAAGCGGTGGCGATGAACATCGCTGCCTTCCGCTGGGGCCGTCGCGCCGCGCACCAGCCGGATTTCGTGCGCAACTTGGTCGGCAAGACGGGCAAGCCGGCGTCGGCACCCGCCGAAACGATCGACGACATCATCGCCCGGCGCGTCGCTTTCCTCACCGCTTACCAGAACGCCGCCTATGGAAGGCGCTATGCCGACAGGGTCGCCGCGCTGCGTGCCGCCGAGGCGAGAGCGGTTCCCGGCTCGACGGCCGTGACCGAGGCTGGCGCCAAGAACCTGTTCAAGCTGATGGCGATCAAGGACGAGTATGAGGTGGCGCGGCTCTATACTGATGGCGCCTTCGCCGCCGACCTCGCAAGGCAGTTCCAGAGCTACGAAAGGCTGGAATTCCACCTCGCGCCGCCGGTCCTCGGGCGGCGCGGCAATGACGGTCGCCCAAGGAAATCGAG
The DNA here is from genome assembly GCF_014843905.1 of Mesorhizobium silamurunense. Lineage (NCBI taxonomy): Bacteria > Pseudomonadati > Pseudomonadota > Alphaproteobacteria > Hyphomicrobiales > Phyllobacteriaceae > Mesorhizobium > Mesorhizobium silamurunense. The sequence goes on from NZ_LPVS01000069.1 coordinate 55,336, forward strand.
CTTCGGCCCGTGGATGATGAAGGCATTTCGCCTGCTCGCTGCCATGAAAGGCCTGCGCGGCACCGCGCTCGACGTGTTCGGCCGCACCGCCGAACGGCGAGCCGAGCGGCGGCTGCTTGCGCAATACGAGGCCGATCTCGATCTGATCGCCGCGGCACTTGCGCCGGGCAGGATCGATGCCGCCGCCGCTCTGGCCTCCGTGCCGGCGCTCGTCCGCGGCTATGGCCATGTCCGGCAAGCCAGTGCCGCAAAGGCGGCGGAGGAGCGCTCCAGGCTGCTGCAGCGGCTGACCCAGGCCGAGCCGGCGCCGATTCTCAGCGCCGCTGAGTGATTGCACCAAACCGATTGCCCGAAGCTTTTTCAGGTCGGCCTCGACCCTTGCGCCTTTGGCGGGCGGGCGGGCCGAAGCCGTTGCTTAAGCGCTTCCTGTTCTAAGCCTTTCTTAAGGCGGTTGTGTCATGACAAGGCTTAGCGTTGGGCCGACCCTATGGGCAAAACAAAGACCGAAAGCATCCCTGCGGATGTTTATATCCAATTTGTGCGGTCGTTGTTCGACAACGCGCACATGTTGTTGATCGGTGGTGCGTGCTACTGGATCCTCGGATTCATGATCAATCTGCGTACGCACAATCCCTTGTTCCTGGCGTTTTCTTTTGCTCTGCTTTCCGTCAGCCTTATCCGTTACTTCGGCATTCGCGGCTTCCTGAAGACAGGCGGCGTGATTGCCGATGTCGAACACGCGCAGCGATTGGAGCGCAGCTACATCCTCAAGGGCTGCCTCCAGGGTCTCGGATTGGGCGCGCTATGCTTCGTGTCGATCTATGTTTATCCCGATCCCTTCGCCGAGCTGGCGGCGATGTCGCTGACCCTGGCGACCCTGGTCACGGTTGTCGCCCGCAACTACGGGTCTCCGCGCATGGTGCGGATTTTTTCCGTGACCTTCATCGGTCCGGCGGCGCTTGCGCTCCTGCTGCGCATGGACGCGCCCTCCGTCGTCCTCGGCCTGATGATCATCCCGATGACGTTCATCACCATCACCGGCGCCGATCATGTCCGCAACGTGCTGTTCTCGGCGGTCATCGGGCACAAGCAGGCGAGGAACCTGACGCGCAGGTTCGACCGCGCGCTCAACACCATGTCGCATGGCCTGGTCATGCTCGGCCCGGACGGACGCGTCGCCGTCGCCAATGCCGAGGCCGCCCATCTGATGTCGCTGAAATCGGCCGATGCGCTGCTCGGGCGCTCGATTCACGGGCTTCTGATGCGCGGCGTCGCCGGCGGCATGCTGGCGCCGAAGGATTGCCGCTACATCGAGGCCCAGCTGACGCGCGCCCTGCGCGAGGGCCGGGACCGCAAGGTGCTGGTGTCGCTTGCCAACGGCCAGCACTACGAATTCTCCGCGCGCGAAGGCAGCCAGGAACTCGGCGTCATCACCTTCGAGGACGTGACGGCCCGCGTTGAGGCGGAGGAAAAGATCCGTTTCATGGCGCGCTACGACAACCTCACCGGTCTGCCGAACCGTGCCTACTTCCACGAGCTGGTCGGCGAGGCCATGGCCTCCGGCGACCGCGACCGGCTCTGCGGCCTGGCGGTGCTCGACCTCGACGATTTCAAGAGCGTCAACGACACGCTCGGCCATCCGGTCGGCGACGGATTGATCTATGCCGTAGCCGAGCGGCTGGCGGCGGTCGCCGGGCCTGGCATCAATGTCAGCCGCTTCGGCGGCGACGAGTTCATGATCTATTTCGACCGCATCGAGGATGAGAGCCATCTCGGCGGCCTGCTCGACGAGATCTTCGCCGACCTGCAGGGCGAGGTCGACGTCGCCGGCCACGGCCTGCGCATCCAGGCCAGCGGTGGCGCAGTATTGTCCTGGGTCAAGGACACCGATGTCGACGCCATGATCGTCAAGGCGGACCTTGCGCTCTACAAGGCCAAGGAGCTCGGCAAGAACAGCTGGCGGCTGTTCGAGGCTTCGATGGATGCCGCCTTTCGCAACCGCCAGCTGATGAAGGCCGATCTGCGCAGCGCCGTTCAAGCCAGGGAATTGCGCGTCGTCTACCAGCCGATCGTGTCGATGAGCACCATGCGCATCGCCAGCTGCGAGGCGCTCTGCCGCTGGGATCATCCCGATCTTGGTCCGATTTCGCCAAGCATCTTCATTCCGCTGGCCGAGGAGATGGGCATCATCTCCGAGATCAGCGCCTTCGTGCTGCAGGCGGCCTGCGCCGAATGCGCCAAATGGCCGGCGCAGACCAGCGTCTCGATCAACCTCTCGGCCAAGGATTTCCGCAACCGCGACGTCGTGCAGAAGGTGCGCGATGCCCTGGCGGCGTCAGGCCTTGCGCCGCACCGGCTCGAAATCGAGGTCACGGAGACCGCCTTGCTTGACGACAAATCGCTGACCCGCGAGTTGATCGAAGAGATGAAGACCCTGGGCGTCCGCATAGCGCTCGACGACTTCGGCACCGGCTATTCCAGCCTCAGCTACCTGCACAAGCTGCCGCTCGACAAGATCAAGATCGACCGCTCCTTCCTGATCGACGTGACCCAGAGTCCCCAGTCGCTCGACCTTCTGAAGGGTATCGTCGGTTTGACCCGGACGCTGGGCCTGGTCGTCACCGTCGAAGGGGTCGAGACTTTCGAGCAGCTGAAGATATTGGTGCGTTCGGTCAAACCGGACCTCGTGCAAGGGTTCCTCTTCGGCGCCGCGCTGAGCGCGTCCGGCATCGAGACGATGTCGAACGTCACCTGGCCGTTCGCCGCGGACCTGCGCCTCGCGGCCAAGCGGACGGCCAGGTAGCCGTATTTGCAAATTTCGCCGGATCGACAACGCGCGTTGCTTTGGCTGAGAAGCAATTTGCACGAAGCTCAAGCTTTGAAGGCGCTTTGGCAATATCTTTCGAAACAATTGCGGTCAAAGCGAGAGGCTGTTTTCTATGGTAAATTGTATAAAAAAATATTTTCAATAGAAATGTGATTCTATCGGAATATGAGTTACATAAACAGTTCTAATTGCCGAGTTTTTCGGCGCTCTTCATCCCGAATGCGAGCTTAGGCCAGGGCGCTCGGTCGGCTTTTTCAGCGCAACTTTACCGGCGAGGAGTTCCGCCGGTTATTAAGGTTAACGAAGGGTAAATCAGCAGTATCGAATTTTCGGCTTGTGTCCCATTTCAACTCGAATAGCCTATTCACAGGCGGATACGAGGACTTGAGAATGGATGCTGCGAGAAACGATGCGCAGGCTGGCGCCGGCGCAAACGCTGGGTCGGCGCTGAACCGTTCGATCATGCAATTGCTGGAGCATGTCGATTATCGTCTCATCACGGGGGGCGAGGATCTGGAGGCGATCTACCGCCTCCGCTATCAGTCCTACCTGCGCTCGGGCATGTGCGGTCCGATCGCCAGCGGGATGTTCGAGGATCGCTGGGACAATCTGCCGAATTCCTATCGCTTCGGCGTCTATTTCGATGGCCACTTGGTCAGCACCCTGCGGCTCCACTACATCTCCCGCGAGCACCCCTATTCGCCTTCCGTCGACGCCTATCCGGAGATTTTGGCCGAACGGCTTGCCCGGGGAGAGAGCTTCATCGACGGAACCCGCTTCGCAACCGATGCGGACGGCGCGCCCGCGCCGGGGGTTCTGCCGTTCCTGACGCTCAGGCTCGGCATGGTGGCCTCCTGTTACTTTGGCCAGACCGCGGTGCTCACGCCGGTCAAGGTCGAGCATGCCGCTTACTATGCCCGCATATTCCATGCCGTGCAGCGGACCGAGGGCAAGGTCTTTCCAGGCGTTCTTGCGCCGATCGCTTTGTTCGAAATCCCCTGCGGCGAAAATCTGCGCCAGACGCTCGAGCGGTTCCCGTTCTTCAAGTCGACGCCGGTGGAACAGCGGATGATGTTCGCCAATCCGGCCATCAATCGGCTGACCCCCCTGTCCATCGTACCGACGGCGAAATACTACCGCGACGCCGCCTGAAAGGGCGTCCTTCCGCGCATCATGGACCTTTCTTGCGATTCCCGCGTTACGAGTAGCGGCGTCGCGATCGGGCGACGCCGCATTCTTGCCCAGCAGGCGTTTCGCCAGCTCATATCGCGTTGTTCATGGGAAGGATACGGTCATGACCATCCACTCGCTTGCGCTCACGCCGCTGATCTCGCTGATCGCCGGCATATTGATCCTGGTGATGCCGCGCCTGCTCAACTACATCGTCGCGCTCTACTTGATCGTCGTCGGCATTCTCGGCCTGTTTCCGCACCTCGCCAGCTGAAAGAACTCTCAGCTGGCGAAAAAGCGCAGCGCGGCAGCGACAATCGCCTCCGGTGCATCCTCCTGCATGAGGTGACCGGAGCCCGGAACCAGCGTCAAGGTGCAATCCGGCAGCATGGCCGCAAGCTTCTCGCCGCTCCGCGGCAAGATCCAGCGATCTTCTTCTCCCCACAGCAAAGCTACCGGGCAGCGGAATTCGCGATAGAGCGGTTCGACCTCGTCGGTGAAACGCTGATCCATCTGCGCGATCTGCCGATAGAAAGCCGCCTGGCCATCCGAACCGGTCCATGGTGCGATGTACGGCTGCAGTTCGTCGTCGGACAAAGGTTTGGCTGCCGCGCCTGCAATATACGCCTTCAGGATCGCTACCTGGATGTAGTCCGGTACGCCGGCAAAGGCGAATTCATGCCGCCTGACATGCTGGACAAAGGGTGAGCCCCACGGCCGCACCGCCACCGGATCGATCAACAGCAGTCTTTCATAATCGCAACCGTCAATCAGATGCGCTCGCAAGGCGGTGGCGCCTCCGAAGTCATGGGCGATGATGTTCGGTCGATCGAGCTGCCAGAACGCCAGCATCGCCGCCAGCGCCTTGTTCTGGATGCCCAGCGAAACATCCTGCCCCTCGCGTTTCTCGGACTGGCCATACCCCGGAAGGTCGTAGAAATAGAGCGTGTGCTCGCGCCCCAGTTCGGGGGCAATGCAATGCCAGACATGCGAGGAAAATGGCGTTCCATGCACGAGCACGATCGGAGGACCGGAGCCGGCCGAACCCCAGGCGATGCTGGTGCCTTCCCAGTCAAGTCTCTCTGTCGGCGACATCATGCGGGTGATTGCCCAGTCGTTGGTGCAGGCAAGCTTAGTCACGTCACGTTTAGCCGGAAAGCGCGAAATTATCATCGCACGTTCAGACGTCTTGAAGGGATCGGCGGCGCCAACCATGGTCTGCAACGGCCACCGGCCTTCAACTTTCATTTGAGGCTGTTGTCGCCGGCCGTGCGGCAATAGCGCCATTGCTCTTGGTCCGGCTTTTCGCTATGTGCCTCGAAGGCATTTTCGAAGGGGTATTCCTATGGCTGATCACACGCCGACCGGTCCTGTCGAACTGGGTGCGCAGATGGACTATGCCGAGCATGATCGCACCTACAGGGCGTTCCTCTCGCTCGCCAAATACGGCTCGCTCGTCTGCGCCGCGATCCTGCTGGCCATGGCCTTTGGCTTCTTCGCAGGCGGCTTCTTCTCGGCGACTATCCTGTTCATCGTGATCATGGCCGTCGGCTATTTCATTCTGCGGTAGACTTTCCAAGCCATTGCGTTCGACGTCCTGCCGGAGGTCCCGGCCGACGCCTTGCGCAGCAAGGTTCCAGCCGAAAGGATCATGCGGTGGGGCAGACGGTATTCATCCCTCGTGAGCTTGATGCGAACGAGCCGCGTGTCGCGGCCTCGCCTGAGACGGTAAAACGGCTGGTGAGCCTGGGCTTCGAGGTGATCGTCGAGAAGGGCGCTGGCCTCGGCTCGCGCATCCCCGACCAGGATTTCGCCGGTGCCGGCGGCACAATCGGAACGACGGCCGATGCCAAGAAGGCCGATGTCGTGCTGAAAGTGCGCCGGCCGACGGATGCCGAGCTGAAGGGCTACAAGCCGGGCGCGGCCGTCATCGCCATCATGGATCCCTACGGTAACGATGCCGCGGTGGCCGCCATGGCCAAGGCCGGCATCACCGCCTTCTCCATGGAGTTCATGCCGCGCATCACCCGCGCGCAGGTGATGGACGTGCTCTCCTCGCAGGCCAATCTCGCCGGCTACCAGGCGGTGATCGACGCGGCTGCCGAGTATGACCGCGCCCTGCCGATGATGATGACGGCGGCTGGCACTGTGCCGGCGGCGAAAACCTTCATCATGGGCGTCGGCGTCGCCGGCCTGCAGGCCATCGCCACCGCGCGCCGCCTCGGTGCTGTCGTCACCGCCACCGACGTGCGTCCGGCGGTGAAGGAGCAGGTGCAGTCGCTCGGCGCGAAATTCCTGGCGGTCGAGGACGAGGAGTTCAAGGCGGCCGAGACGGCCGGCGGCTACGCCAAGGAAATGTCGAAGGAATACCAGGGCAAGCAGGCGGCGCTCACCGCCGAGCATATCGCCAAGCAGGACATCGTCATCACCACGGCGCTGATCCCCGGCCGCCCGGCGCCGAAGCTGATCTCGGGCGAGATGGTCGCCTCGATGAAGCCGGGCTCGGTGATCGTCGACCTCGCCGTCGAGCGCGGCGGCAATGTTGAGGGTGCTGTGCCCGGTAAGGTTGTGACGACGGAAAACGGCGTCAAGATCGTCGGCCATCTCAACGTGCCGGGCCGCGTCGCGGCGTCGGCTTCGCTGCTCTATGCCAAGAACCTTTATGCCTTCCTTGAGACGATGGTCGACAAGGCGACCAAGCAGCTTGCCATCAAGCGCGACGACGAGCTGGTCAAGGCGACGATGCTGACCGATGGCGGTAAGGTCGTGCATCCCAATTTCGCCAAGGCTGATCAGCTGCCGCGCACGGAACCGGCTGCGATCCCGGCCACGGTCCTGGTCGCAGATGCCGCCGACAAGAAACCGACGCCCCGGAAAACCAACAACAGGAAGGCCGCGGCCAAGCCGAAGGGGAGCGCGTGATGGAACAGCTGCAGAAAGCCCTCGACCAGCTCGATCAGGCGACGGCCGCCGTCCGCCTTGCCGTGCAGGATCTGGCCAACGCGCCCGCCGGCGCCGAGGCTGCCGGTAACGCGGCGCATGCACTCTCGGGCGGCGCCATCGATCCCTTCGTCTTTCGCTTTGCCATCTTCGTGCTGGCGATCTTCGTCGGCTATTATGTCGTGTGGTCGGTGACGCCGGCGCTGCATACGCCGCTGATGGCCGTCACCAACGCCATCTCCTCGGTCATCGTTGTCGGCGCGCTGCTCGCCGTCGGCATCGCGGCCTCCGGCCTTGCTGCGGGCTTCGGCTTCATCGCCCTGGTGCTGGTCTCGGTCAACATCTTCGGCGGCTTCCTCGTCACCCAGCGCATGCTCGCCATGTACAAGAAGAAGGAAAAGTGACGTGACCGTCAATCTCGCTTCCTTCCTCTATTTGGTCTCGGGCATCCTGTTCATCCTGGCGCTGCGCGGCCTCTCGCATCCGACCACCAGCCGCCAGGGCAATCTCTACGGCATGATCGGCATGGGCATTGCCATTGCCACCACGCTGGCGCTGGCGCTGCCCTCGGCCGGCCGCTTCGGGTTGATCGTGCTCGGCCTCGCCATCGGCGGCGGCGTCGGCGCCTATGTGGCCCGGCGCATCGCCATGACCTCGATGCCGCAGCTCGTCGCCGCCTTCCACAGCCTCGTCGGCTTTGCCGCCGTCATGGTTGCGGCAGCCGCCATCTACGCGCCGGAAAGCTTCGGCATCGGCACGGCCGGCGACATCCATGCCCAGGCGCTCATCGAGATGAGCCTTGGCGTCGCCATCGGCGCCATCACCTTCACCGGCTCGGTCATCGCCTTCCTGAAGCTCGACGGCCGCATGTCCGGCAAGCCGATCATGATCGGCGGCCGCCACCTGATCAACATCGCGCTCGGCGCAGCACTTGTGGTGCTGATCGTGCTGCTCGTCACCACCGAATCGAAGCTTGTCTTCTGGCTGATCGTCGCTGCCTCGCTGGTGCTCGGCGTGCTGTTGATCATCCCGATCGGCGGCGCCGACATGCCGGTCGTGGTGTCGATGCTGAACTCCTATTCCGGCTGGGCCGCAGCGGCGCTTGGCTTCACGCTCGGCAACCTGGCGCTGATCATCACCGGTGCGCTGGTGGGCTCCAGCGGTGCGATCCTGTCCTACATCATGTGCAAGGGCATGAACCGCTCCTTCATCTCCGTCATCCTCGGCGGCTTCGGCGGCGAGTCGGCGGCTGCGGCCGATGACGGCATCGAGCGCACCGTCAAGCAGGGTTCGGCCGACGACGCGGCCTATCTGATGATGAACGCGCAGAAGGTCATCATCGTGCCGGGCTACGGCATGGCGGTGGCGCAGGCGCAGCATGCGTTGCGCGAAATGGCCGACAAGCTGAAGGCCAACGGCGTCGAAGTGAAATACGCCATCCATCCGGTCGCCGGCCGTATGCCCGGCCACATGAACGTGCTGCTCGCCGAGGCCAACGTGCCCTATGACGAGGTGTTCGAGCTGGAGGACATCAACTCCGAGTTCGCGCAGGCCGACGTCGCCTATGTCATCGGCGCCAACGACGTCACCAACCCGTCCGCGCGTGACGACAAGTCCTCGCCGATCTACGGCATGCCGATCCTCGACGTCGACAAGGCCCGCACCTGCCTCTTCGTCAAGCGCTCGCTCGGCTCCGGCTATGCCGGCATCGACAACACGCTGTTCTACAAGGACGGCACCATGATGCTGCTCGGCGACGCCAAGAAGATGACCGAGGAAATCGTCAAGGCCATGGATCACTGATCAGCCGCAGCTTCCGCAACAAAAAAGCCCGGCGCCCTGAACTGACCCCCGAAGGTTGTGTCCAACTTTACGGGGACAGTGCAGTCCGCCGGGTTTTTCGTTGCAGGAGACTGTCGGCTGCTCAGATGTCCAGATTGGCGACCGACAGCGCATTGTCCTGGATGAACTCGCGCCGCGGCTCCACTTCGTCGCCCATCAGCCGCGAGAACAGCGAGTCGGCGTCGGTGGCGTCATTCACCTTGACCTGCAGCAGCGAGCGCACATTCGGGTCGAGCGTGGTTTCCCAGAGCTGTTCGGCGTTCATCTCGCCGAGGCCCTTGTAGCGCTGCATGGTAAGCCCCTTGCGGCCGGCGGCGAACACCGCGTTGAGCAGCGCCAGCGGCCCCGAAAGAAGCTCGGAAGTTTCCTTGCGGCGCAGCACCGGCTGCTCGCCGTAGACTTCCGCCAGCCGCGGCGCGTAGCGGTCGAGCTGTCGCGCATCGGCCGAGTTGATCAGCCCGGCATCGAGCTGGACCACATCCTTGACGCCGCGCACGGTACGCTCGAAGACGTAGCCGCCCGAGCCGTCATTGGAGGTCGATAGCCGCCCGGTCCAGCCGCGCTCGGTCTCCTCGGCTATCATGTCGAGCCGCCCGGCGACGCGCTCGGCCATGGCGGTGGCGCGGCCGAGATCGGCAAGCACGTCGGCATTGAGCGCGCCGGCGATCGCCGCCTGCTCGACGACGCTGCGGTTGTAGCGTGTGTGCAGCCCGTTGATCAGATGCCGCACCGCCAGCGCGTCGTCGACGGCGCTGCGCAGGTCCTGTCCGGTGCGCACCTCGCCGGAGCCGAGCGTCAGCGAAGCCTCTTCAAGCCCGGATTCGATCAGATATTCCTCATAGGCGCTTTCGTCCTTGAGGTATTGCGAGCTCTTGCCCCGCGTCACTTTGTAGAGCGGCGGCTGGGCGATGTAGAGATGGCCGCGCTCGATCAGCTCCGGCATCTGCCGGAAGAAGAAGGTGAGCAGCAGCGTGCGGATATGGGCGCCGTCGACGTCGGCGTCCGTCATCAGGATGATCTTGTGGTAGCGCAGCTTGTCGGCATTGAACTCGTCCTTGCCGATCGAGGTGCCGAGCGCGGTGATCAGCGTGCCGATCATGTCGGAGCTGAGCATGCGGTCGAAGCGCGCCCGCTCGACATTCAGGATCTTGCCGCGCAGCGGCAGGATCGCCTGGTTCTGGCGCGAGCGCCCGCCCTTGGCGGAGCCGCCGGCCGAGTCGCCCTCGACGATGAAGATTTCCGACTTCGCCGGATCGCGCTCCTGGCAGTCGGCAAGCTTGCCGGGCAGCGAGGTGACGCCGAGCGTGCTCTTGCGGGTGATGTCGCGCGCCTTGCGCGCGGCCTCGCGTGCGGCGGCCGCCTGGATCACTTTCTCGACCACCACCTTGCCTTCGGTCGGATGCTCTTCCAGCCAGGTGCCCAGCGCCTCGTTGACCAGGCTTTCCACCACCGGCCTGACTTCCGATGACACCAGCTTGTCCTTGGTCTGCGAGGAGAATTTCGGGTCCGGAACCTTGACCGACAGCACGGCGCTCAGGCCTTCGCGGCAGTCGTCGCCGGTGAGCGAAACCTTCTCCTTCTTGGTCTGGCCGGAGGACTCGCCATAGCCGGTGATCTGCCGCGTCAGCGCCGCGCGGAAGCCGGCCAGATGCGTGCCGCCGTCGCGCTGCGGGATGTTGTTGGTGAAGGCCAGCACATTCTCGTGGTAGCTGTCGTTCCACCACATCGCCACCTCGACGGTGATGCCGTCGCGCTCGGCGCGGATGGCGATCGGCTTCTCGATCAGCGGCTTCTTCACCCGGTCGAGATATTTGACGAATTCCTCGAGCCCGCCGTCATAGTGCAGCTCATGGCGCACGAGGTCGGCATGGCGGGCGTCGGTCAGCACGATGCGCACGCCGGAATTGAGGAAGGCGAGCTCGCGCAGCCGGTGCTCCAGCGTATTGTAGTCGAACTCGACCATGGTGAAGGTCTCGGCCGACGGGAAGAAGGTTATCTCGCTGCCGCTGCGGCCCTCATAGGTGCCCGGGCGCTTGTCCTGCTCGTAGCTGCCGGTGACTTTCAGCGGCGCGTCGGCATTGCCATGCGTGAAGCCCATCTCGAAGATCTCGCCGTTGCGGCGGATCTTGAGCTTCAGCCATGCTGAGAGCGCGTTGACCACCGAGACGCCGACGCCGTGCAGGCCGCCCGAGACCTTGTAGGAGTTCTGGTCGAATTTGCCGCCGGCATGCAGCTGCGTCATGATCACTTCAGCCGCCGAGACGCCCTCGCTGGGGTGGATATCGGTCGGAATCCCACGGCCATTGTCGATCACCGTCACCGAGCCGTCGGGATTGAGCGTCACCGAGACGAGGTCGGCGTGCCCGGCCAGCGCCTCGTCGATGGCGTTGTCCACCACCTCATAGACCATGTGATGCAGGCCCGAGCCGTCATCGGTGTCGCCGATATACATGCCCGGCCGCTTGCGAACGGCGTCCAACCCCTTCAAAACCTTGATGGAATCGGCGCCGTACTCGGCTTCCGCGCCAATGGCGCTTTCGGTCTGGTCGCTCATAAATACCTGTCTGATTGATGTCGCTGATCCGGCGCGGAAAAATGGCCCCGAATCGCGCCGTTTTGATGTCCTAGATATAGGCGCAAATGGCCGGTTTTCCAAGGTTTGCGGGCATTTTGCCGGCTGGCGAGCGGCCGTTCATGATCTCCAGCGCGATGGACCGGGAAAGGGCGCGCGGACATCGGGACTATGCCGCTTGCGAAAGCCGCGCCCGAGCGCGGCCTGCAGCAGTCACGTCGGGACGTCTGCTATTCCGAAGGGAGGCCGGCGCGCAGCGACTTCAGCGCCTCGCTCCAGCGGAACAACTCCTCCAGCATGGTCCTTGCGCCGCCCAGCACCTGGTCGCTCGGATGGTACGCGCCGTCCTTGTCGAGCAAGGTCCTGTAGGAAGGCAACGCCACGCCTTCCGGAATCGGCATGACTCCGACGGAGGTCAGCAGCGGCTTCAGCGCCTGCGCCGCGCGCAGGCCTCCCGAAACGCCGCCATAGCTGAAGATCCCGGCCGGCTTGTAGCGCCATTCCTTGAGCAGGTAGTCGACAGCGTTAACAATCGCCGGGGCCACGAAATAATTGTATTCCGGCGCCACGAAGACGAATGCGTCGGCGGCATCGATCGCCTTCGACCAGGCCTTGGTGTGGTCGTTCTCGTATTTGCGCAGGCGCGGATGATGCGGCTCGTCGAGCAGCGGCAGCTTGAAGGCGGCAATGTCGGTCAGCACCGGCTCGAACTTGCCGTGCTCGCGCGCGAAGCCCTCCAGCCACTCGGCGAAGATCGGGCCGGCGCGCCCCGGCCGCGTGCTGCCGATGATGATGTTCAGCTGGTGCTTCACGGGTGACTCCTTGATTGACGGTGCCCGTTGGCGACTAAAGTAAGCGGTCACCGTCAACAAGCAGCCATTGACCGGCGCCGTTCACATTCAGGCGAGACGGTCTGTTCGCGGACTTGCCGTTCGGCCACATGGACGCCCGCTTTGCCGCGCATTACATTTGCGCTCGTAGCGGAGCATGCCCATGGACACCAAGCCCGCCCCTTTCGTGCCGCCCGCGCCGAAGCCGCGCACCCAGCCGCCCTCGACGCTGGAGATGATGCGCATCGTCTACCGTAACCCGCTCGAGCTGTGGGGCGAGCACACCTACAACGAGCCCTGGATCTCGGTGACCGGCATCGGCGGTCCGCTGGTTATCGCCAACGATCCCGGCCTGATCCGCCATGTCCTGATCGACAACGCCAGGAATTACAAGATGGCGACGGTGCGCCAGCTGATCCTGCGTCCGATCCTGCGCGACGGCCTGCTCACCGCCGAGGGCGAGGTGTGGAAGCGCTCGCGCAAGGCCATGGCGCCGATGTTCACGCCGCGCCACATCTTCGGCTTCGCCGAGCCGATGCTGAAGCGCACCCTGGAATTCGTCACCCGCTACGAGGCCGGCGGCACGTCCGACATCGCGCATGACATGACGCTGCTCACCTACGACATCCTTGCCGAAACGCTGTTTTCCGGCGAGATCGCCGGCGAGCCCGGCAGCTTCGCCAAGGAGATCGACCGCCTGTTCGAGACCATGGGCCGGGTCGACCCGCTCGACCTGTTGCGCGCGCCGGAATGGCTGCCGCGCCTCACCCGCATCCGCGGCCGCAAGACCATGGCCTATTTCCGCAACATCGTCGCCAACACGGTGAAGATGCGCGAGGAGCGGTTGAAGCGCGACCCCGACGGCGTGCCGCAGGATTTCCTGACGCTTCTGTTGAGGGCCGAAGGGCCGGATGGCCTCACCCGCTCGGAAGTCGAGGACAACATCATCACCTTCATCGGCGCTGGTCACGAGACCACTGCGCGGGCGTTGGGCTGGACGATCTACTGCCTCGCCGAAGCGCCCTGGGAGCGCGAGAGGATCGAGCGCGAGGTCGACGCGATGCTGGCGAGGGAGCCCGATCCGACAAAGTGGCTGGACGCCATGCCGCTCACCCGCGCCGGCTTCGAGGAAGCGCTCCGGCTCTATCCGCCGGCGCCCTCGATCAACCGCGAGCCGATCGAGCCGGAAACCTGGAACGGTCTCTACATCCCGAAATACGCCGCCGTGCTGGTGATGCCCTGGGTCGTGCACCGCCACCGCAAGCTGTGGGACAGGCCGGACGCCTTCATGCCGGAGCGCTTCCATCCGGAAAACCGCGACCGGATCGACCGCTTCCAATATCTGCCTTTCGGCGCCGGACCGCGCGTCTGCATCGGCGCCAGCTTCGCCATGCAGGAGGCGATCATCGCGCTGGCGATCCTGTTGTCGCGCTTCCGCTTCGATGTAACGTCGGAAACCCGGCCATGGCCGGTGCAAAAACTGACCACGCAGCCGCAGGGCGGACTACCGATGCAGGTTTCCCGTCGCCGCTGAGGCGCTCTCGTAGGTCAGAGCGATCCCGGACGGAAACCCCCGCCGGGCATTTGCTCGAATTGCTCTACTCGAATTGCTCTACCGGTCGGCTATCGGCCGGCGTTGCTGGAACTGACCCGCCGCGCGGAAGCGCCAAAGATAGCTTGGCAGGATCGTCGCGATCGCCTGCGGCAGGATGCCGAGGCCGGTGATCGTTCTGTTCGCCTTGGCGGCGGCTTCGGAGACGACGTTGTGCTCGCGCAGCTGCAGCACCTGGTCCTTGGTCAGCAGCGGATTGGGCAACAGCTGAAGGATCGAGGCCTGGATGTTGGCCATCCACCACGGCACCGGCACCAGGAGGCGCCTGCGGTCGATCACGGCGAGCATCTCCTCCATGCATTCCTTGAAGGTCAGCACCTGCGGGCCGCCGAGCTCATAGATATCGCCGCCCTTGACCTTGCCGTCGACCGAGCGCGCGATCGCCTCGGCGACGTCGCCGACATAGACCGGCTGGAATTTTGTCTGCCCGCCGCCGATCAGCGGCAGGATAGGGGAGTAGCGCGCCATGTTGGCGAAGCGGTTGAAGAAGCTGTCCTCGGGTCCGAAATTGATCGACGGACGGAAGATGACGGCATCGGGTATCGTCTCGAACACCGCCTTCTCGCCGAGCGCTTTGGTGCGGGCATAGCCTGACGGCGAGTTCAGGTCGGCGCCGAGCGCCGAGACATGGGTGAGGCCGGCGCCGACCGAGCGGGCGGCCTCGGCCACGGCGCGCGACCCGAACTCGTGCACGGAGCCGAATTTTTGGCGGCCGGTCTCATGCAGGATGGCGACCAGGTTGACGACGTGGTCGGCGCCCTGCACGGCGCGGTCGACCGACCAGCGCACGCGCACATTGGCCTGCACCGGCTGGATCTGACCGACATTGCCGAGCGGCTGCACATGGCCGGCAAGGTCGGGCCGCCGGCAGGCGACCCGGATGCGATAGCCGCGCTTGGCGAGCGCGCGCACGACATGACGGCCGACAAAGCCGGACCCGCCGAAGACGACGACTAGCTTGGGGGTCTGCAGGATTTCGGTCATGGCTGGCTCCGGCGTGCTAGGCTTGGCTAGAGGCGTTCATAGTCGGTTTCGCGCCAAAGGCAAAGGGCGACCGGGTGTCGCCGGCGCCCAATTTTGAGCACTGCCGGAACGCCTTGACGATATGCGTCGACCGAATGACAGGTACCGCCAAGGATGCCAAGAAGAGCAGGATCGCCGCCAGGGCAGGCGACGCAGAAAACCCCGCCGAAGCGGGGTTTTCCGGGCAGTGCGCGCACCGAAACAGGGACCAACGAGGCGGCCTGACCTGAGACGGTATCAAGGCGGCGTGAAGCAAGCACGCCCGCCCCGGCCCTGGACGCCCGGCGCGGCGCCGCCAACCGCAAGCCGCGACCCCAAGCCACCCTTTGCGGCTTGCGATGTGGGTGCCGCTGATGGGTCGCTGCGGGGCGAAAAAAGGTTCAACGGGCGCGCGTGGAGAAGCGCGCGGCCCGTCGCCGGGTGAGGCTTTGATCAGGCCGAATAGCGCTCGGCGAATTCGGAAATGCGCTGCACGACCGCCTTCGGAACGTCGATGCCGCGTGCGCTCGCTTTCTCGGCGGCCTCGGCCCGGGCGCGGCCGGGTATGTGCACGCCGTAGCGCCGCCGCAGCCGGTCGAGCTGGTCACGCATGCGCTGTTCGAAATCCGGGTCGAGCAGCTTGGGCTCGATGGCTAAAACGAAGAGCCCGGTTCCGGGGCTGTCCGGCCCGCCGGAGAACCACGGCGCGTCGAGCGACCAGTTGGCGCCGGAAATGCCTGCCGCCAGCACCTCGACCATAAGTGCGATGTTGGCGCCGCGCTGGCCGCCGAAGGCTAGCATCGCGCCCTTCATCGCCGCCGCCGGGTCGGTGGTGGGGTTGCCGCTGGCGTCCAGCGCCCAGCCCTCGGGGATTTTCCTGCCGTCTTCCGCCGCCTTGCGGATGTTGACGAAGGCGGTGGCGCTCGACGACTGGTCGATAACGAGCGGCGGGCCGTCGACGGCCGGCGCTGCAAACGACATCGGGTTGGTGCAGTAGACCGGCTTGACCGAGCCGGAGCCGGCGAGCACCGCTGGCCCGTTGGTGGCGGCGAAGGAGACCAGCCCCTGTGCGGCCAGGCGCCCGGTGAAATAGCCGAGCGCGCCGCAGGTATAGGCGTTCTTCTGCGAGAAAATGGCGACGCCGAACAGTCTTGCCGCCTTGGCGAGATCCTCGATCGTGCGATCGAAGCCGGTATGGGCAAGCCCGCCTCGCGCGTCGGAGAGATAGACGGCCAGCGCCGGCCTGGTGACGACCGGGTCGGCATTGCCGTCGATGCGGCCGTCCTCGATCGCCTCGAGATAGTCGATGAAATGCGACAGGCCGACCGCCGACAGGCCTTCCGCCTCGGCCGAGATGATCGAGGCGACCAGCGACTGTGTCGCCTCCTCGTTGGCGCCGGCGCCCAATGCCGCCATGCGGCACAGCCCTGTTGCCTGGTCGAGAGTGAGTTGCATCGGGCTGCTCCTGAGTGAGTAGGAAGTAGTGAGTAGATAAGCCAGCGAGCAGCCCACTACTCACTATTCGCTACTCACCACTCACTAACCGATCTTGACCGGAATCCGCGCCTCGATCCGGCTGAAGATCAGAACGAGAATGCCGGTGATCGACATATAGATCAGCGCCAGCAGCAGCAAGGGTTCGTAGGTCAGGTAGGTGTCCTGTCGAACCTTGGAGGAGACGGCGAAGATATCGATGACGCTGATCGTCGCCACCAGCGGCGTCGACTTGAGCTGCAGCACGGTTTCGCCGGTCAGCGTCGGCAGCGCCCGGTAGAAAGCCTGCGGCAGCCATATGCGGCGGAAGATCTTGAAGCGGCTCATGCCGAAGGCGCGGGCCGCCTCCAACTGCCCTTTTGGCACGCCGGCGAAGGCCCCGCGCATCACCTCGCCCTCATAGCCGGCGAAGGACAAGGTCAGCGCCACCACGCCATAGGGCCAGGCCTGTCTCAGATATGTCCACATCCAGGACTCGCGTATCCATGGATACTGGGGGAAAAGCGATCCGAGCCCGTAGTAGAGCAGCCAGAGCTGCAACAGCAGCGGCGTGCCGCGGATGATGGTGCAGAAGACCTTTGCCGGCACGGCGAACCAGAACGGCCCGCCGGCCTGGGCAAGGCCGAGCGGCACGGCGAGCATGAAGCCCAGCGCGCAGGTGACGACGAGGATCCACAGCGACCGCCAGATGCCGAGCAGCCCCATCTGCCAATATTGCGGCAGCCAGTCCCAGCGCATGAAGAAGGCCGCGCAGAACACCAATGCCAGGGCGATCAGGATCAGCGCGATGCGGTGCGGCTTGAGCCAGAGCGAGGCACGCGCCGCCATGTTGATCGCGGTCGCCTCGAACGACATCAGCGCGCCTCCTTGATCGAAGGCATGCCGCGCCGCGACCAGGCCTCGACACGGCCGATGATCAGGTTGGAGAACAGCGACAAAGCGAGATAGAGCGCACCTGCCGCGACGAAGAAGAGCAGATAGGCCTTGGTCACGCCTGCCGCCTGCCGCGTCGCAAGCGTCAGTTCGAAGAAGCCGACGACGGCAAGCAGCGCGGTGTCCTTGGTCGCGATCAGCCAGAGATTGGCGAGACCTGGAATGGCGAAGGGCAGCATCGCCGGCAGCGTTATTCGCCTCAGCATCAGGCCTGGCGACATGCCATACGCGCGGGCGGCCTCAATTTGCCCCTGCGGGATGGACAGGATGGCGCCGCGGATGACTTCCGTCGAATAGGCGCCCTGGACCACGCCGAGAACGAAGATGCCGGCCGCCAGCCCGCTGATGTCGACGCGCCGGTAACCCATCGCCGCCAGCACCTGGTTGATCAGATCGGTGCCGGCGTAATAGAGCAGCAGGATCAGCACCAGTTCAGGCACGGCGCGCACCACGGTCGTGTAGACCGCGAGCAGGTCGCGCGCCACCGGCCCGCCATAGAGCTTGCCCCAGGCGCCACCGGTGCCGATCAAGAGGCCGAGGCAGGTGGCACCGATGGCGATCTCGACCGAATGCAGCAGTCCGACCAGCAAGGTGCCGCCCCAGCCCGGCGGCACGGGTGACAGGAGTTCGATGATGCCGGCCGCCGAGGCCGGAAGAAATACGTCGATCAGCTTCACCCCCGGATTGCTGGCAACCGCCGACGGCAGCGTTCAGCGGCAGGCATGCGTGGCAAGGTTTCGGCTAAGGGGCATGACGCTCGGCCATGCCCCTTAAGCTCGTGCGGAGACGTCAGTTCGACTGCGTGGCGCCGCCGTAGATGTCGAAGTCGAAGTATTTCTTCGAGATCTCGTCATACTTGCCGCTGGCGCGGATCGCCTTGATGCCGGCGTTGACCTTTTCCTTGAGCGCGGTGTCTTCCTTGCGCACGCCGGCGCCGACGCCCGGTCCGAGCACCTCATCGTCCGGCGCGACCATGCCCTTCAGGTCGCAGCAGGCCTTGCCCTGGTCGGTCTTGAGGAATTCGCCAAGCGCGATGGAGTCGGCCTGCACCGCATCGAGACGGCCGGCCGCAAGGTCATTGTTGGCTTCGTCCTGCGTCTGGTATTCCTTGATCTCCTGCGCGCCGGTGAAGTGCTTCTTGGCGTAGACCGCATGCACCGTCGACACCTGGACGCCGATCACCTTGCCCTTCAGGTCATCCGGCGTGGCGCCGAACTTCTGGTCCTTCGGCCCGATGATCGCCGTCGGCGTGTTGTAATACTTATCCGAGAAGTCGATCGTCTTCTTGCGTTCGTCGGTGATCGACATCGAGGAGACGATGAGGTCGATCTTCTTGGTAGTCAGCGCCGGAATGATGCCATCCCAGGCAACGGGCGTGATGACGCAGTTGAGCTTCTCCTCGGCGCAGACGGCGTCGATGAAGTCGATTTCCCAGCCGACCCACTTGCCCGTCGCGTCCGGCGAGGTGAAGGGCGGATAAGGCTCGGCGGCGACGCCGATCTTGACCTGATCGGCCTTGGCCACGCCCATCGCGGCGACGCCGAACAGCAGCGCCGCGGCGAAGGTCTTGAGAACAGTCTTCATTTCAGGACTCCCAGTTTGTTGTTGTTCCCGGTTTTTCGCCCCGCTTGACGCCGGCCCTAGCCGACGTTGCGGAGGAATTGCTTGAGCCTTTCGGATTTGGGCGCGCCGAACAGCTGTTCCGGCGGGCCTTCTTCCTCGACCAGCCCGTTGTAGAGGTAGACGACATGGGTCGCGACCTCGCGGGCGAACTTCATTTCATGCGTCACCAGCACCATGGTGCGCCCCTCGCGCGCCAGGTCGCCGATCACCTTCAACACTTCGCCGACCAGCTCCGGGTCGAGCGCCGAGGTCGGCTCGTCGAACAGCATGACGCGCGGATTGATCGCGAGCGCCCGGGCGATCGCGGCGCGCTGCTGCTGGCCGCCCGACAGAAATGCCGGGTAAACGTCGCGCTTCTCCGCCAGCCCGACGCGGGCAAGCAGCTTCTCGGCCTGGGCGATCGCCTCGTCGCGCTTGACGCCAAGCACGTGCACCGGAACCTCGATGACGTTCTCGATCAGCGTCATGTGGCTCCACAGGTTGAAGTTCTGGAACACCATGCCGAGCCTTGAGCGGATGCGCTCGATCTGCTTGCGGTCGGCGGGAACGGTGTGGCCGTGGTTGTCGGCCTTCAGCTTGATCTGCTCGCCGTTGACGCGAATGATGCCGCTGGTTGGGTTCTCCAGGCAGTTGATGCAGCGCAGCAGCGTCGACTTGCCGGAACCGGAGCCGCCGATGATGGCGATCACCTCGCCGTCGCGTGCCGACAGCGAAACGCCCTTCAGCACATGCAACTGGCCGAACTTCTTGTGCAGGTTCTCGACATGGATGGCTTCGGCGGCGCCGCTTTGCGCCTCGCCGGATGGGACTGTGGCGGCTTCCACCGCGCTCACCGGGTGACCTCTATTTGGTCGAAGGCAGTTCGTCGAACGTTTATCCGGCTAATCAACATACGCTGTACGGCCCACTCCAGACTTCAGCATGGACCCAACAGCGCGAGCCCGTCAATCCCGCTCATTACGGCACTTGCGGCCTTGTTATGCAAGTGTATAAATAGCCTTCCATGAAATTTTTTCGATTTTTTTCAGCTTAAAAAGGGCATCGATGAGCGCTTTCGGATCACAATCCATGGCGGCACCGCTGCGACGTGTGCTGATGCGGTCGGCGGCCAACGCCATGCGCGACGCCGACAGGGCTGCCTGGCACTATGGCCCGGGGTTCAACCCGGCGAAAGCAGCATTGCAGCATGCGATCCTTGCTGAACTGGTGGCGGCTTCCGGCGCCAAAATCGAATGGATCGAGGACAAGGCCGACGGCCTTTCGGATTCGGTGTTCACGCACGATCCATCGCTGATGACCGATCGGGGCGCGCTGATCCTGTCCATGGGCAAGCCATTGCGCGCCGGGGAGCCCTCCCTGCATGAGGAAACCTACAGGAGACTAGGCATTCCGATCCTCGGCCGCGTCGAGGCTCCTGGCCAGGTCGAAGGCGGTGATTGTGTATGGGTGGATGCCCGCACGCTGGCGATCGGCCGCGGTGTCCGCTCCAACCAGGAAGGCATCCAGCAGGTTTCCAACCTGCTGACGCCGCTCGGCATTTCCGTCTACGGCTTTGATCTGCCGCTATGGCAGGGCGAAGAGGCGTGCCTGCATCTGATGTCGGTGATCAGCCCGCTGGCCGACGACCTTGCATTGGTCTATTCACCGCTTTTGCCCGCCCCGTTCTATCAGATGCTGAAGGCGCGAGGCATCCGGCTGGTCGAAGGCGACGCCGAAGAGTTCGCCGCTTCCAACGGCCTCAGCCTGAACGTGCTGCCGACCAGCCCGCTCAAGGTCATTGCCGTTGCAGGCTTTCCCAAGACCAGGGCCGCGATGGAAGCCGCCGGCTGCTCGGTTGAGATATTCGAGGCGGATGCGCTCTGCATCGCTTGTGAAGGCGGGCCGACATGCCTGACGCGGCCGATCCTGCGCCAATGAATGCGCGCCGCAAGTTCCGTCGCGAGGGCGAGGAGCGGCGGCGGCAGGATCTGATCGAGGCGACTCTGGACAGCGTGGCGGAACATGGCCTTGAGGGCGCCACCTTGCGCACCATCGCACTGCGTGCCGACGTCACCGCCGGGCTGATCCGGCACTATTTCCCCGGCAAGGAAGAATTGCTGCAGGAAGCCTATACCGCGCTGGTCGGCCGCATGACCGAGCAGGCGAAAGCAGCATTGGTCATGGAAGATGCCTCGCCGCGCCAGCGCCTTGCGGCTTTCGTCACCGCCAACCTCAACGCGCCGATCATCGACGCGCGGGTGTTTTCGCTCTGGGCAACCTTCCTCGGCCGAGCCAGTGCGGATCCGACCCTGGCCCGTGCCCACCGCGAAGGCTATCTCGGCTTTCGCAACGAGGTGGAAGCGGTTGTGGCCGAAGTGCTCGCCGCCGAACAGCGCAAACCGGACGCAAGCCAGCTGCGCCACCATGCCATCGCGATCAATGCGATCATCGACGGGCTCTGGATCGAAGGCTGCCTGGCCGGCGAGATGTTCTCGCCCGGCGAACTGGCGGCGATTGGCATCAAGACTGTCGAGGCCGAACTCGGCCTGGCGCCGGAAAGGGAAGAAAACCAATGACCACCATCGGCGAAGCGCTCGTCACCTTGCTCGAGGCGCATGGCGTCGACACCGTCTTCGGCATTCCGGGCGTGCATACGGTCGAACTTTATCGCGGCCTGGCGCGCTCGAAGATCCGCCACGTCACGCCGCGCCACGAGCAGGGCGCCGGCTTCATGGCCGATGGCTACGCCCGCGCCGGCGGCCGGCCGGGCGTCGCCTTCGTCATCACCGGGCCGGGCCTCACCAACACCATCACCGCCATGGGCCAGGCGCGCGCCGATTCGGTGCCGATGCTGGTGATCTCCGGCGTCAATGCCACGGATACGCTGGGCAAGGGGCTCGGCTTCCTGCACGAATTGCCGGACCAGCGCGGCATGATGGAGAAGGTGGCGCTGTTCTCTGAGCGTGTCACCGAGGCCGAAGAGCTGCCGGGCGCTCTCGCCCATGCCTTCGCCGTCTTCTCCTCGTCGCGTCCGGGTCCGGTCCATATCGAGATCCCGACCGACGTCATGGTGAAGTCCGCCGAAGGGCTCGCGCCGGTGCTCAGCAACAGCGCGCCGCCCGCTCCGGCAGCTGCGGCGGTCGCCGACGCTGCAAGGTTGATCAAGGCGGCTCGCCGGCCGTTGATCCTTGCCGGGGGCGGCGCCAAGAAGGCCGACGCGGCGCTCAGGCGCTTCGCGGAAGCGCTGGGCGCTCCGGTCGTCGAGACCGCCAATGCGCGCGGCTTGCTGCATGCTCACCCCCTCTGTGTGCCGGCGAGCCCGAGCTTGAAGGCGGTGCGCGCTCTGATGGCGGACGCCGATCTGGTGATTGCCGCCGGCACCGAATTCGGCCCGACCGACTATGACGGCTATGGCGACGGCGGTTTCGTGCTGCCGCCGAACCTCATCCGCATCGACATCGGTGCCGACCAGCTCTCCCGCCGTCCGGTGACGGTAGGCCTCCAGGCCGATTGCGCCGAGGCGTTTGGTGCGCTGCTGACCGAGCTTGGGCCCGCTCATGTCGCCGCGAAGGACGGCGAGGCCCGCGCCGCCGCTGGGCGCGCGGCTGCATTGGCCGAACTGAAACCGGACTACTTGGCACAGGTGCGCGCGGTGGAGGCAATTCGCGACGCGCTGCCCGGCGCGATCATCGTCGGCGACTCGACCCAGCCGATCTACGCCGCCAACCTCTATTACGACCACGACCGTCCGGCTGGCTGGTTCAACGCCGCGACCGGCTTCGGCGCGCTGGGCTACGGCCCGCCGGCCGCGATCGGCGCAGCGCTTGCGGTGCCGGAGGCGCCGGTGGTGTGCCTGACCGGCGATGGCGGCTTCCAGTTCACCTTGCCCGAGCTGGGTGCGGCGCTCGATGCAGGGGCGCCGGTGATCTTCGTCGTCTGGAACAATCGCGGTTATCGCGAGATCGAGACCTCGATGCTCGATGTCGGCGTCGAGCCGGTCGGCGTGTCGCCGGCGCCGCCGGATTTCTGCAAGCTCGCCGAGGCCTATGGCATAGAGGCCGAGCGGCTGGCCGGCATCGGCGACCTCGCCGATGCGCTAAAGCGGGCGCGAGCGGCCGGCAAGCCGCGCGTTATCGAAATCACGGTCGATTGAAGGTCTTGGCGGCCATCCCATCCATCAGCCGAGACGCCACCGCGTGACGTCAAGCGGCGGCGTCTCGACGCATGCAAAGACGGGACGCCTGCCATGTCGATATTTCAATTGAGTGACAGCGCGAAAGGCGCGACGTTCGATGCTGGGGCGGCATAACCATAAGAATACGACAGGAGCAGTCGAAATATGACGGAAACGCTTAACGGCAGGCATGTCGTGGTGACGGGCGGCACTGGGGCGCTCGGCGGCGCGGTTGTCGGCAGGTTGCTGGAGCAGGGAGCGATCTGCCATGTGCCCAATGCCCATGCCGCGGCTCCGCCGCACTTTCCTTACGCCGCCCACGCCAGCGTCCACCTGGCGCACAATGTCGACCTCTCGGATTCCGCCAAGGTCGAGGCCTTCTACCATCAGGTTCCGGAGCTTTGGGCTTCGATCCACCTCGCCGGCGGTTTCACCATGGCGCCGGTGGAAAAGATCGAATCGGCATCCTTTGCCGAGATGATGGACACTAACGCCCGCACCGCCTTCCTCTGCAGCCGCGCCGCGGTGCGCTCGCTGCTGGCTTCCGGCACGGCGGGGCGCATCGTCAATGTCACCGCGCGCGCCGGGGTCGATCCCAGGCGCGGGGCCGGAATGGTCGCCTATGCCGCGAGCAAGGCGGCGGTTGCCGCGATGACGCAGGCGATGGCCGAGGAGCTGAAGCACAAGGGCATCCTGGTCAACGCCGTGGCGCCCTCGACGCTCGACACTCCCGCCAACCGCGCCGACATGCCGGACGCGGATTTCACCAAATGGGTCAGCCTCGAAGCTGCCGCCGAAGCGATCGCCTATCTTGCTTCGCCCGCCAACCAGGCGATGAGCGGCACGCTGGTGCCGCTCTACGGGCGGGCCTGACCTCACAGATCAAAGGACAAACAAAAACCCCGCCGGATCGCTCCGGCGGGGTTTTGTTTGGTCCTGGCGAAGGGCTTACGCAATTCCGGACGGAAAACCGCTAAGCAGTTTTCCTGGAATGCTCTAGTTGCCCTGCTTCTTCAGCGCCGCGCCCAGGATGTCGCCCAGCGAGGCGCCGGAGTCGGTCGAGCCATACTGGGCGACCGCTTCCTTCTCCTCGGCGATTTCCAGCGCCTTGATCGAGACCTGCAGCTTGCGGGTCTTCTTGTCGAAGGCGATGACGCGGGCGTCGACCTTCTGGCCGACGGTGAAGCGCTCGGGGCGCTGCTCGTCGCGGTCGCGGGAAAGGTCCGAACGCTTGATGAAGGTCTCGAGGCCGCTGTCGACCAGCCGCACTTCCAGACCGCCATCCTTCACCGCGATGACCTCGCAGGTGACCACGGCGTTCTTGCGCAGCTCGCCACTGCTCGCCGCCTCGCCGACGGTGTCGCGGGCCAGCTGCTTGATGCCGAGCGAGATGCGCTCCTTCTCGATGTCGACGTCGAGCACCTGCGCCTTGACCATGTCGCCGCGATTGTACTCTTCGATCACCTGCTCGCCCGGACGGGTCCAGTCGAGGTCGGAGAGGTGCACCATGCCGTCCACGTCGCCTTCGAGACCGATGAACAGGCCGAACTCGGTCTTGTTCTTGACCTCGCCCTCGACCTGGCTGCCGACCGGATGGCTGCGCGCGAAGGCTTCCCACGGGTTCTCAAGCGTCTGCTTGAGACCGAGCGAGATGCGGCGCTTGGCCGGATCGACCTCGAGCACCACCACGTCGACTTCCTGCGTCGTCGACAGGATCTTGCCGGGGTGCACGTTCTTCTTCGTCCACGACATTTCCGAAACGTGGATCAGGCCCTCGATGCCCGGCTCCAGCTCGACGAACGCGCCGTAGTCGGTGATGTTGGTGACGGTGCCCTTGATCTTCTTGCCGATCGGGAACTTGGTGCCGATATCCGACCACGGATCGCTCTCGAGCTGCTTCATGCCGAGCGAGATGCGGTGGGTTTCCTGGTTGATGCGGATGATCTGCACCTTGACCGTCTGGCCGATGTTGAGGATCTCGGTCGGATGGTTGACGCGGCGCCATGCCATGTCGGTGACGTGCAGCAGGCCGTCGATGCCGCCGAGGTCGACGAACGCACCGTAGTCGGTGATGTTCTTGACCACGCCTTCGACCACCTGGCCTTCCTCGAGGTTCTGCACGATCTCCGAACGCTGTTCGGCGCGGCTCTCCTCGAGCACGGTGCGGCGCGACACCACGATGTTGCCGCGGCGGCGATCCATCTTGAGGATTTCGAAGGGCTGCGGGTTGTGCATCAGCGGCGAGACGTCGCGGATCGGACGGATGTCGACCTGACTGCGCGGCAGGAACGCCACGGCGCCGTCGAGATCGACGGTGAAGCCGCCCTTGACCTGGTTGAAGATCACGCCTTCGACGCGCTCACCCTTGGTGAACTTCTCCTCGAGGCGCACCCAGCTCTCCTCGCGGCGGGCCTTCTCGCGCGACAGCATGGCCTCGCCAAGCGCGTTCTCGATGCGCTCGACATAGACCTCGACGGTGTCGCCGACCTTGAGCGAGGAGTCCTTGCCCTTGGCGCCGAATTCCTTCAGCGGCACGCGGCCTTCGACCTTGAGGCCGACGTCGATGATGGCCATGTCCTTTTCGATCGCGGTGATCGTGCCCCGGACAACCTGGCCCTCGCCGGAATGGCCGGCGGTGAATGATTCTTCGAGCATGCTCGCGAAATCGTCGCGAGTGGGATTTGCAGCTGACATTGTTTCTCCTGGAGTGCTCCGCATACGAGCGGAGCGGGCGCCGTGGGTTAGCGTTGCGTGAGCCTGCCGGCGTTCCGGGCTGAAGAGCCCTCGGCCGCTTTCAAGCGGCAAGTCCGGCGCATGAAGAATGCTGGCAGGCTGGTTCGTGCCCGATATGGGTATTTTCTTCGCCTCCGGCAACGGAAGCCCAAGGAAAAACCCGGATCAGGCCTTGTCTCTCTTGGCGAGCACGTCGTCGACGATCGCCATCGCCGCGAGAAACGCGGCCTCTATAGCCATTTCGCTGGTATCAAGCAAGTGCGCGTCAGGGGCGGGCTTGAGCGGCGAGGAGGTTCTGCCCATGTCGCGCTCGTCGCGGCGCTCTATGTCGGCGAGGATCGTGGCGAAATCGGCGCTGCCGCCCATGCTCTCGATTTCGGCCAGACGGCGCTTGGCCCGCACCTCGGCGCTCGCCGTCACATAGAGCTTGATGTCGGCGTCCGGGCACACGACCGTGCCGATGTCGCGGCCGTCGAGCACGGCGCCGGGCGGTGCCTTGGCGAACTCCCGCTGCTTTTCGACCAGGATGCGCCGTACAGTGGGAATGACGGCGACCTTCGAGGCAGCCTCGCCCACCGTATGCGCCGAAAGCACGGTCCGGTCGAGGTTCGAGAGATCGACCTGCCGCGCCGCGGTTTCGGCGGCCGAGACGTTGTCGAGCGGCAGGCCGAGCTCGAGCAGCTTATGGGCGACGGCGCGGTAGGTGAGGCCGGTGTCGAGCAGGTTCAGCCGGTAATGGTCGGCCAGCCGCCGCGCCAGCGTTCCCTTGCCGGCGCCGGCGGGGCCATCGATGGCGATGGTGAAGGTGTGGGTCATTGGTTGGCCATCGCTTCGTGTGCTTGGCGACAAACCCTCGCGCCTCCGTCATTCCAGGGCGTAGCGAAGCAGAGACCCTGGGATCCATGCCGTGACATCAGCCGAAGAATGCTGCGAGCCAGAATTCTGCACCGTTGCACCGCGTCGGCGTCACGGCATGGATCCTGGGGTCTTCGCCGCGTCGCTTCGCTCCTTGCTCCGCCCCAGGATGACGACGGGAAGGATGTCGGGTGCCAATCTCGAAAGTTTGCGATTGCCATCGCCCGTCACTCGATCTCCGCGGCCAGTCCCTTCATCAGCCCCATGAACTCCGGAAAGCTCGTCGCGATCATATTGGCGTCGTCGATCGTCACAGGCTTTTCTGTCGCCAGCCCCATCACCAGGAAACTCATGGCGATGCGGTGGTCGAGATGCGTCTTCACCGCCGTATCGGGGCCGTTGGGGTGGGCGCCCAACCCCTTGCCGCCTGGCTTGCCGCGGACGGCGAGCGAAGCTTCGCCCTCGGTGCAATCGACGCCATTGAGCTTCAGCCCGTTGGCGACCGCCGACAGCCGGTCGGACTCTTTGACCCGAAGTTCCTCCAGGCCCTGCATCAGCGTCTCGCCTTCGGCGAAGCTCGCGGCAACCGCCAGCACCGGATATTCGTCGATCATCGACGGCGCGCGCTCCGGCGGCACTACGACACCCTTGAGATCGGAGGAACGCACGCGCAGGTCCGCGACGTCCTCGCCGCCGGCGTTGCGCGGGTTGAGGATGTCGATGCGGCCGCCCATTTCCTGCAGGGTCAGGAGCAGGCCGGTGCGCGTCGGGTTCATCAGCACGTTTTCGATCACGATGTCGGAGCCCGGCACGATGAGTGCGGCCACCAGCGGGAAGCCGGCCGAGGACGGGTCTCCCGGGACGGCAATCGTCTGCCCGGTAAGCTTGCCCTGGCCTTCGATGAAGATGTGGCGCACGCCGCGTTCGTCGGTCTCGACGGTCAGGTTGGCGCCGAAACCTTTCAGCATCTTTTCGGTGTGGTCGCGCGTCATCACCGGCTCGACCACCGTGGTGATGCCCGGCGTGTTGAGGCCGGCGAGCAGCACCGCCGATTTCACCTGGGCCGAAGCCATCGGCACGCGATAGGTGATGGGCGCGGCGTGCTTGGGCCCGCGCAGCGTGATCGGCATGCGGTCGCCGGGCGCCGCCTTCAGCACCTGCACGCCCATCTGGCGCAGCGGCTCCAGCACCCGGCCCATCGGCCGTCCGGAAAGCGAGGCGTCGCCGATGAAGGTCGTCTCCATGTCATAGGTGCCGACGAGGCCCATGGTCAGCCGCGAGCCGGTGCCGGCATTGCCGAAGTCGAGCGGGGCTTCGGGCTGCAGCAAAGCGCCGTTGCCGGTGCCGCGGATCACCCATTCGGTGCCCTTCTTTTCGATATGCGCGCCCATTGCCTTCATCGCGGCACCCGTGCGCATCACGTCCTCGCCTTCGAGCAGGCCGGTTATGCGCGTCTCGCCTGAGGCAAGGCCGCCGAACATGAAGGAGCGGTGCGAGATCGACTTGTCGCCCGGCACCCGCGCCGTGCCGCTCAACGCGTCTGATTTGCGGGCCGTGGCCGGCTTCGGGGCGGCGGAGTGAGACATCCTTGTCTTCCAAATGTAATGCCGGCTGGCCGGCTCGGTTCGTCATGTTGCGGCGGTCTCGTATCACGGCGCGCGGCAATGGTCATCCCCTGGCGGAGGCCTTCGAACGCAAGGTTTTGCGATGCCGGCTTTTGGCTTTGACAGCGCCGTAAACTGCGGTTAAGGGGACCATTCTTTTTTTGACGAGGCTTGCCGTGGCAAAACCCGAACTTGGCACAAAACGTGTCGACCCCGAAACGGGTCGGAAATTCTACGACCTGAACAAGGACCCGATCGTCTCGCCCTATACCGGCAAGAGCTATCCGCGTTCCTATTTCGAGGAAGGCAAGATCTCCGCTATCGAGGACGATGAGGACGTCGCCGATAAGGAAATCGACGCCGAGGAAGAAGAAGGCGCCGAAATCGTCTCGCTGGAAGACGCGGACGAAGAGACCAAGAGCGGCGGCGACGATCTTCCCGATCTCGGCGACGATGAAGACGATGTCGATCTCGGGGACGATGACGACGACACCTTCCTTGCCGACGAGGAAGAAGAGGACGACGACGTCGCCGACATGATCGGCGTCGGCGACGACGAGGACGAGGTCTGATTAGCCCTTGGCGCGATCGTTTGCCGGCCATTTCGGCCTGTGACGAAAAAGCGGCTTTTGAAGGCTTGATCTTGACCGAAGGCGGCGCTAGAAGCCGCCAGCACTAAACGACGGCGCGGTTCCCAGCCGCGCCGGATCTCTTCGCCGGAAACGGCGCCGGCTGACTGCCGGGAGTGGGGCCATAGCTCAGTTGGGAGAGCGCTTGAATGGCATTCAAGAGGTCGTCGGTTCGATTCCGATTGGCTCCACCAAACAGTCTTTCTGTGATGCTCGGTTTCGCGGCATTCACGCTCGCTGCTTGCCAATCGGCGCCTGAAGCGCCGCCGTCTCCGCCGCCCCAACTTGCCCCGGCTGCCGTCGCGGCTCCGGCTTCTCCGGATTTGGCGGTGCTGGACCAAACCGTGGCGGTCACGCCTCCCGGCAAGGGCGTTCCGGCCAGGTATGCCGCATTCTCAGGCATATGGGCCGGACGGCTGGATGGCATGTATGAAGGCAAGCTGGCCGTGCTGACGGTTTCCCCAGGCGGGCAGGTGACGGTCAGCTATGCTTGGGGCGATGTGGCCGACAACAAGCCGGGAGTGGCCGACGGCGCCGGCAGGATTGCCGGGAACACATTGAAGCTCGGCCGCCTTCCGAATGGCGCCGACATCACCTTTGCGATGCTCCCCGACGGAACGCTGGCGGTCACCTACACACTTGCCGGCCATACCTATACGGGCTCGTTCGCCAGGCAATAATCCACGGAACTCTCTTGGCAATCGACCACGACCCTCCCTCGGCCTGACCTATTGCCATAGTGCCGTCGTCTGCTGGGCCGGACCGGTCCGAATCGGCTATGCCTCTGCCATGCAGGAAACATCCCTCTATGCCCCGGTGAAGCGATTCCTCGAGAGCCTGGATTTCACCGTCAAGGGCGAAGTCGGCGGCTGCGACATCGTCGGGCTGCGCGAAGGCGAGCCGCCCGTGGTCGTCATCTGCGAGCTGAAGCTGCAGTTCAATCTCGAGCTCGTCCTGCAGGGGGTCGATCGCGCGGCCGCCTGCGACGAGGTCTGGCTCGCCGCCCGGATGTCGGCGCGCGGCAAGGGCCGAGAGCATGACCGCCGTTTTCGCGCGCTATGCCGGCGTCTCGGTTTCGGGTTGCTGGCGGTTGACGGAAAGGGCAAGGTCGAGCTGCTGCTCAGCCCCGCCGCCGCGCCGCCGCGGCGCGACCCGAGGCGGCGCTCGCGCCTGGTCGAGGAACATCACCGCCGCAAGGGCGATCCGTCCATCGGCGGCAGCACGCGGCAAAGGCCGATCATGACCGCCTATCGCCAGGAAGCGATTGCCTGCGCCGCCGCCATGGCCGACGGCCCGAAGCGGCCGCGCGACCTCAAGGCTCTTTCGCCGCGCGCGGCCAGCATCCTGCTGCACAATTACTATGGCTGGTTCGCCCGGGCCGAGCGCGGCATCTACGCGCTGACCGAGCTCGGCCATGCCGCCGTGCTATCAGATGGGGTGAGCCCGTTGTAGCGAGCATTCATAGACGAGGCGATGCTTCAGAAACGCTCGCGATAGTCGCGCGGGTTCGTGCCGAGGGTGCGTAAAAAGCCGCGTCGCATCGTCTCTTCCGAGCCGAAGCCGCAGCGGCGGGCCGCCTGGTTGACGGCCAGTCCCTGCTCCAGCATCCGCCGCGCCGCCTCGATCCGTATCTCCTCGATCGCGCGGGCGGGCGTACGGCCGGTTGCCTCCCGATAGTGCCGCGAGAAGCTGCGCGGGCTCATATTGGCGCGTTCGGCCAATCTCGTCAGCGAAAGGTCGCCGCCCAGATTGTCCAGGATCCAGCCATGCAGCTTATCGAAGCGCTCGTCGCCATCCTGCAGCTTGAGGGTCTGGCTGAACTGCGCCTGGCCGCCAGGGCGTTTCAGGAAGACGACCAACTCGCGCGCCACCGCAAGCGCCATGCGCCGGCCAAGGTCGGCCTCGACGAAAGAAAGGGCAAGATCTATGCCCGCCGTCACGCCCGCGGACGTCCAGACATTGCCGTCACGAATGAAGATCGGGTCGGGTTCGAGGCGGACCGCCGGAAAGCGCCGGGCGAACTCGGCACAGCGTCCCCAATGGGTGACCGCGCGACGGCCGTCGAGCAGGCCCGCCTCTGCCAGCAGCATGGCGCCGCTGCAGACGGACGCCGTTCGCGTGGCGTCGTGCGACCGGCCGATGATCCACTGGACCAGCTCAGGATCCTCGCAGGCAGCGTTGACGCCCCACCCGCCGGGCACGATCACCGTGTTGATCTCGAGCCCGTGCGCCGGCAGCGCTGCTGCCTCCAGCACGAGACCGGACGATGTCCTGATCCGCGGCGAAGCGGCGACGACCAAGACTTCGTAGACGGGCGGTTCGCTGGCCTGCGTCCTGAAGTCGTTGGCGCTGGCGAAAACCTGGAGCGGTCCGCTGACATCGAGGAGCTGGACGTCGGGATAGGCGAGGATTTCGATACGGCGCATAGGTTTGGCTTGAAACGAGGGATGATTGGCAATCGTGCCAAAACATGATGCCGTAGATTACCGGGAGTCAACCCACGGAGATTTCCATGTCCCTTCGTTTCGGCATTCTCGTATTCCCCAACGTCCAGCAGCTCGACCTCACCGGGCCCTACGAAGTCCTGGCGACGGCCAAGGGCGCCGAAGTGGAATTGATCTGGAAGGACCGCAATCCGGTAATGTCGTCGACGCGACTGTCCCTCAACCCGACCGTGACCTTCGACGATTGCCCGCCTCTCGATGTGCTGTGCGTTCCGGGCGGGGGAGGCGTCAACGCGCTGTTGGAGGACCGGGCGGTCCTCGACTTCGTAAGGCAGCGCGCGGCGCAGGCCCGCTATGTCACCTCGGTGTGCAGCGGCGCCCTGGTGCTCGGCGCGGCCGGGCTGCTCGAGGGCAAGCGGGCGACGACGCATTGGTACGCGCATGATTTCCTCGCCGAGTTCGGCGCGATTCCTGTCGACGAGCGGATTGTGGAGGACGGCAACCTGATCACCGCCGGAGGCGTCACCTCGGGAATCGATTTCGGTCTGGCGCTGGTCGCGAGGCTGCTCGGACAGGCCGAGGCCGAAACGGTGCAGCTTTCGCTCGAATACGCTCCGGCGCCTCCCTTCCGGTCTGGCACGCCCGCCGAGGCTTCGCCGGCCGTGCTGGCGGAGGCGAAGGCACGCCTTGCGGCTTCGCGACTGGCTCGCGAGGAAATGTTTGCCCGCTGGCGCAGCGATCGCGCCATACCGGAGCGCGTCCACGGCTAGAGCAATTCCGGGAAAAGCGTGAAACGGTTTTCCGTCCGGAATTGCGTCAAAACAAAGAGATAAGTGGTTTGCCGTTTCCGTGAAACGGTGAACCGCTCTGAGCCGGTCGGACCGAATGGCGTATCGCCGCGCCGTTCGGTCCTATCTCGATTTCGGCTGTTGACTCGCCATTCGGTCTGTGCAGAAATTGGTTGGACCATTGAACCACTTTAGGCCCCCGCTGGCGTGACAGACAGCCTCCCGCCCATTCAGACGACGGCCCGCGATGACGCGGTGCTGAAGGCGTTGGCCGGCTTCGTCAGGCAGGAGGCGCTGGGGCCCGGTGAAAAACTGCCGACCGAGCGCATCCTAGCCGAACGCCTGAAGGTCAGCCGCAACACGGTGCGCGAGGCGCTGACGCGCTGGGAGGGGCTAGGCCTCGTCGAGCGGCGCCAGGGCAGCGGCACCTATCTCAAGGCGGCCGTCTCGCCCGACATGCTGCACATGCCGCTGACGCTTGCTGGCGGCAACGATTTCGCCGGCCTGATGCGCACGCTGGAGATCCGCCGCGCGTTGGAGGCCGAGGCGGCAGCACTTTGCGCGATCCGCGCCGGCAAGGCCGAGATCGCCGAGATCGAGCACAAGCTCGACATCATGGAAGAAGCCTTCCACACCCGCGCGGGCATGTCGTCGGAAGAGGACTGGGAATTCCACCAGTCGGTCTACCGCGCCTCCGGCAATCCGCTGTTCGAGCAGATCATCAGCGCCATGCACGAGCTGTTCCACCGCTTCTGGGAACATCCGCTGGGTGTGCGCGACTTCGGCCACGCCAGCTTTCCCTATCACCGCACAATCTTCGACTGCATCGCCGCGCACGATCCCGAGGGTGCCCGCGGCGAGGCGCTGAAGCTCATCGCCACGGTCGAGGACGACCTGAAGCGCGGCGCCGCCAACCTCAAACTTTTGGACCGCAAATGAACGAGCACCCCGCCGCCTTCGATCCGGCTTCCCTGGCCAGCGACTATCTCGGCGAGGCGGCGACGCTTCTCGCGCATGACGATCCGTTTCCCGGCGGCGCGGTGGTGCCGCCGATCTACCAGACCTCGCTCTTCACCTTCGACAACTATGCCGATATGGCCGACACCTTTGCCGGCAGGAGAAGGCAGCCGATCTATTCGCGCGGCGACAACCCGACGGTGATGGAATTCGAAGCGCGCGTCGCGGCTTTGGAAGGCGCCGAAGCCGCCCGCGGCTTCTCCAGCGGCATGGCGGCGATCAGCGCCACGGTGCTTGCCTTCGTCGGCGCCGGCGAGCGCATCGTCGCCGTGCGCAATTGCTATGGCGATGCCTACCGGCTGTTCGAGCGGCTGTTCCCGCGCTTGCAAATCAAGGTCGACTACGTCGACGGCTCCGATCCCGACGCGGTCGCGGCGGCACTTCCCGGCGCCAAGCTGCTCTATCTCGAAAGCCCGACCTCGATGATGTTCGAGCTGCAGGACATTGAGCATCTGACGCGGCTGGCGAAGGAAGAGGGCATCGTCACCACCATCGACAATTCCTGGGCCACGCCCGTCTTCCAAAAGCCGATTGCGCATGGCGTCGATCTGGTGCTGCATTCGGCTTCGAAATATCTCGGCGGCCACAGCGACACCGTCGCCGGCGTGGTGGCGGGCTCGGCCGCGCACATCAAGCACATCAACGAGCAGACCTATTCCTCGCTCGGCGGCAAGCTGTCGCCCTTCGAGGGCTGGCTGCTTCTGCGCGGCCTGCGCACGCTGCCGCTGAGATTGCCGCACCACATGAAGAGCGGGCTCATCCTTGCCGAGCGGCTGAAGGCGCATGGCAAGGTCGAGCGGGTCAACCACCCCGCCTATTCCAATCATCCCGGCAAGAAGACGCTCGCCGGCTATGCCGGGCTGTTCTCCTTCGAGGTCACCGAGGATGTCGACATTCCTGCCTTCGTCGATGCGCTGAAGCTCTTCCGCATCGGCGTCAGCTGGGGCGGCCATGAAAGCCTGGTCGTGCCGGCCAAGGCCTCGCTCGAGCAGACGCCGGGTCTCAATTCGATGGCTCGCTTCGACGTCAGCCCCCGAACCATCCGCTTCAATGTCGGATTGGAAAATGTCGAGGACCTCTGGGCCGACATCGCCCAGGCCTTCGACAGAGCAAAAAAATAATGTGTTCAAAAATGGGAGTCCTGAACATGAAAAGACTGACAATCATGCTTGCCGCCGCTGCCGGCCTGGCGATCTCCGCCGGAACCGCGCTGGCCGACACCACCGTCAAGATGGTCGAGGTCATCACCAGCCCGCCGCGCACCGAATTCCTGAAGAAGCAGATCGCCGAGTTCGAGCAGGCCAATCCCGGCATCAAGGTCGAGCTCGTTTCGCTGCCCTGGGGCCAGGCCTTCGAAAAATTCCTCACCATGGTGCAGGCCGGCGACACGCCCGATGTCGTCGAGATGCCGGAGCGCTGGATGGGCCTCTATGCCAATAACGGCCAGCTCGAGGATCTCGGCCCCTACATGGCCAAATGGGACGACGCCAAGACGCTCGGCGAGCGCGCCAAGCAATTCGGCTCGACCGTCAACAACACCCAGTTCATGATCCCTTACGGCTACTATGTGAACGCGCTGTTCTGGAACAAGAAGCTGTTCAAGGAAGCGGGCCTCGACCGTCCGCCGGCAACCCTCGACGAGTTCGTGGAATTCTCGAAGAAAATCTCGGCGATTCCCGGCAAATACGGCTACTGCCTGCGCGGCGGCCCCGGCGCCTTCAACGGCATGCACATGTTCATGAACATCGCCGACGGCAAGGGCGGCTATTTCACCGAGGACGGCACCTCGACCATCAATGACGAGGGTTCGGTCAAGGGCCTGCAGATGCTGGCCGACATGTACAAGAACGGCCTGGCGCCGAAAGACGCGGTGAGCTGGGGCTTCAACGAAACGGTGACCGGTTTCTATTCCGGCACCTGCGCCATGCTCAACCAGGACCCGGACGCGCTGCTCGGCATCGCCGACAAGATGAGCGCCGACGATTTCGCGGTCGCGCCATTGCCGGTCGGCCCGAGCGGCAAGTCCTATCCGACGCTGGGTTATGCCGGCTGGGCGATGTTCGCCAATTCCCAGCATAAGGACGAGGCCTGGAAGCTGATGGCGACGCTGCTGTCGCCGAAGGACAATCTGGAATGGGCCAAGGAAGTTGGCGTCGTCCCGATCCATAACGGTGCCGACCAGGATGCCCACTTCAAGACGGAGCAGTTCAAGGGCTGGTTCACCGAGCTCAGCGACAGCTCCAAATATGAAATGGTGACGCCGCCGACCCATCTGGAGAACCTCGGCAACTTCGTAGACCAGGTGGCGATCAAGAACTTCCAGGAAGTGCTGCTCGGCCAGAAGCCGGCCAAGCAGGTGGCCGACGAATGGGCGGCGTTCCTGACCAAGGAACAGCAGGCCTGGCTGGCCAAGAACAAGAAGTAGGCGGCCTTCCTTCTCCCCGCTTGCGGGGAGAAGGTCGCTCGAAGAGCCGGATGAGGGGCAGTGCCGAGTTCTGCCATGCTAGCGCCGCCCCTCATCTGCCTACCGGCATCTTCTCCCCGTGAACGGAGGGAAGGAGGCTGTCGCCGTCGCCACATCAAGTCTGCCGCCGCAAGTTGCTAAAGAGCGCCACCCGCATGACCTACGCAGTGTCCGAAATCCGAGCCGCCGGCCGGCCGCGAAAGCAACGGTTGAGCAGGGCGGCAATCGAGCCATGGCTGTATCTTTCGCCGGCTATTGTCCTGCTGGTCGTGGTGCTTCTGGTGCCGCTCATCATCGGCATCAGCTATTCCTTCCGCAAATTCTCGGCCTTCAAGTCGGAATATGTCGGCCTCGGCCAGTACCAGGCGATGCTTTCCGACGCCGTGCTCGGCCAGGCGCTGGTCAACACGCTATGGTGGACGGTCGCCAGCCTGTTCTTCCAGTTCTTCCTTGGCCTGGCTCTCGCGCTGCTGCTCGACAAGCCGTTCCACGGCCGCAAGGTCGTGCAGGCAGTGGTGTTCCTGCCCTGGGCCGTACCGTCTTTCCTCTCCGGCCTTACCTGGGCCTGGCTGTTCAATCCGATCATCGGTCCGCTGCCGCATTGGCTCTTCGCGCTCGGGCTGAAGGCTGAGCCGACCAACGTGCTGTCCGATCCGGCCACCGCCATGTGGGGGCCGATCGTCGCCAACATCTGGTTCGGCATCCCCTTCTTCGCCATCACGCTGCTTGCGGCGCTCAAGTCGATCCCCTCCGAGCTGCATGAAGCCGCGGCCATCGACGGCGCTTCGCCCTGGCAGCGCTTCACCAAGGTGACGCTGCCGTTCCTGGCGCCGACCATCGTCATCACCGTCATGCTGCGCACCATCTGGATCGCCACCTTCGCCGATTTGATCTTCGTCATGACCGAGGGCGGACCGGCAGGCTCCACCAGCACGGTGCCCGTCTACATCTATGTCAGCGCCTTCAAGTCGCTCGACAAAGGTTACGCCTCGGCGGTCGCGGTGCTGCTTCTGGTGCTGCTGATAGCCTATGCCATCGGCCTGATCGCCATTCGCCGCACGCTTGTGAGGCACGTCTGATGATCGCCGGTCGCTCCACCTCCTCGCGCATCGTCGGCGGCATCGGCCTTTACGCGGCGATCGCCGCCTACGTGATCTTCGCGCTGTTCCCGATCTTCTGGACGCTGAAGATCTCGGTGACGCCCGAACGCTTGCTCTATTCCGAAGGCATCACCTTCTGGCCGTCCGAGATGACTTTCCAGAACTTCGTCACCGTGCTCGAAGCCTCCGACTTCCCGCGTTATTTCCTGAACAGCGTCATCGTCTCGCTGTCGACGGCGGCATTGGTCACAGTCATCGCCACGCTCGCAGGCTATGCGATGTCGCGCTTCACCTTCCGCGGCAAGGCGACTTTAGCCATCCTGTTGCTGCTCACCCAGACCTTCCCGCTGGTCATGGTCATCCCACCGATCTACCGCATCATGGGGGATCTCGGCCTGACCAACAGCCTGACCGGGCTGATCATCATCTACACCGCCTTCAACACCGCCTTCGCCACTTTCCTGATGCAGTCCTTCTTCGACGGCATCCCGAAGGATCTGGAGGAGGCGGCGATGATCGACGGCTGCACGCGTGCCCAAGCCATGCGCAGGGTGATCGTGCCGCTGACCTTGCCCGGCATGGGCGCGACACTCGGCTTCGTCTTCACCGCGGCCTGGAGCGAATTGCTGTTCGCGCTGATGCTGATTTCCAGCGACGCGCAGAAGACCTTTGCCGTCGGCCTGCTCACCTTCATCGGCAAGTTCGCGGTGGATTGGGG
The DNA here is from genome assembly GCF_014843905.1 of Mesorhizobium silamurunense. Lineage (NCBI taxonomy): Bacteria > Pseudomonadati > Pseudomonadota > Alphaproteobacteria > Hyphomicrobiales > Phyllobacteriaceae > Mesorhizobium > Mesorhizobium silamurunense. The sequence continues at coordinate 92,686 of NZ_LPVS01000069.1, forward strand.
GCAGATGATGGCGGCCTCCATCCTGGCGCTGATCCCGGTCTGCGTCTTCTTCGCCTTCCTGCAACGCTATCTCGTCACCGGCCTCACCGCCGGCGCGGTCAAAGGATAATCGATGGCTTCCGTCACGCTGCAACATGTCGAGAAGGACTATGGCTCGCTGCGCATCCTGCACGGCGTCGACCTCGAGATCGCCGATGGCGAGTTCGTCGTGCTGGTCGGCCCGTCAGGCTGCGGCAAGTCCACGCTGCTTCGCATGATCGCCGGGCTGGAGGAGGTCACCGGCGGCGAGATCCGCATCGGCGAGCGGCTGGTCAACGATGTCGCGCCGAAGGACCGCGACATCGCAATGGTGTTCCAGTCCTATGCGCTCTACCCGCATATGGACGTCTCCTCCAACATGGGCTTCAGCCTGATGCTGAAGAAGGCCGAGAAGACGACGATCGACGGCAGGGTGGGCGCCGCCGCCAAGCGCCTCGGCCTCGACAGCTATCTCGGCCGTCTTCCGCGCCAATTGTCCGGCGGCCAGCGCCAGCGCGTCGCCATGGGCCGCGCCATCGTGCGCGACCCGAAAGTGTTCCTGTTCGATGAGCCGCTGTCCAACCTCGACGCCAAGCTGCGCGTTCATATGCGCGCCGAGATCAAGGCGCTGCACCAGCAGCTCAAGACCACATCGGTCTATGTCACGCATGACCAGGTGGAGGCCATGACCATGGCCGACCGCATCGTCGTCATGCATGACGGCTACGTGCAGCAGGTCGGCCATCCGCTGGAACTCTACGACCGGCCGGTCAACACTTTCGTTGCCGGCTTCATCGGCTCGCCCGGCATGAACTTTTTGCCGGCTAAGGTTGCCAAGGGCGGCAAGGTCGACGCCGTGCTCGCCGATGGCCAGAAGTTGCGGCTGCCGGATGGCCTGCCGCTGAGCGATGGCGATGCGCTCACCATTGGGCTCCGGCCCGAGCACATCAGGCTCGCCGACGACGGCGCGCTGAAGGCCGAGGTCGAGGTCGTCGAGCCGCTCGGCCTGTCGACGCAGTTCTATGTCAGGCTGGCCAACCAGCAGATCTGCGTCTTCGTCATGGGCCGCAGCGACGTGAAGCCGGGCGACATCATCCACCTCGCCGCCGATCCGACGTCACTGCATCTGTTCGATCCGGCAGCCGGCAGTCGTATAGGGTAGGTCAACGCCAGCGGAAGGCATCCATCGTGTAGTCCGGCCACGCGCCAAGCTCTTCGAACAGCCCGGTCAGGTCGCCGGCATCGGCCAATATTCCGGACATGACCAGTGCGGTCGCGACGCCGGCGCGGCTGCCTCCGGCGATGTCATGCTCGACGCTGTCGCCGACGCAGACAACGTCGCCGCGCGCCGGATTTCCGGCCAGCGCCAGCGCCGCTTCGAAGATCGCCGGATAGGGTTTGCCGACACGGGTGACGCTGCCGCCGAGGCGTTCATAGAGGTCGGCGATCTCGCCGGCGCCGAAACGCGGTCCGACCGCGGTCAGCATGATCCGGTCGGGATTGGTGCAGAAGCACGGCACCCGTCGTGCGGCGGCCGGGTCAAGCAGCGTGCCGTAATGATCGAGATCATAGCGGTCGCCCTCGCTGGCCGAGAGCAGCACCAGCTCTGCGTCGTCGCCCCGCTCGGTCAGGGTCAAGGGCAGGCCTTCGATCGCCGAACGGTCGCCGTCACGGCTGATCAGCAGGCATCTTGTGCCCGCCTTCAAGACGCCCGAGCCCACCATGTCCTTGAACATCCGCCAGGCCACCTCGCCGGACGAGACGAAATGGTCCCAGCTTCCCGCCTCGAAACCGAGCTTCAGCAGCCGCCGCTCGTTGGGCTCCGCCCGCCTGCCGGAATTGGAGATCAGCACCACGGTCTTGCCGGCGCGCTTCAGCGCCGACAGGGCTTCGACCGCACCCGCATAGGGCTGCTGCCCGTCATGCAGCACGCCGAACTGGTCGGGCAGGAACACGTCGTAGCGATCGGCGAGCGCTCCGATCCCGCCGAGATGTCTGGCTTGCTTCATGCTCACAGCAGCCCCGCCTCTCTTGCACCCATCAGCGCCAGCCTTGCCGTCCCGGCTGCGGCATCATCGGAGAGTGCCGGCAGGAAATCGACGCCTAGCTTGCGCCGCCGGATCTCGGTCCAGGCAGCATTGGCGGCGCCGCCGCCGACGCTCCGCACCGAGGTCAATCTCGGCGCGCCGAGTTCGGCAAGCCTCTGGTAGCCGAGCGCCTCGATGGCTGCGATGCCCTCGAGCATCGCCTTCAGATACTCGGCGTCGGATTCTGGCCGCGGCAGAAGGCGCGGCTGCAGCGAAGGATCGGCAATGGGGAAGCGCTCGCCGGCCGCGCCGAGCGGATAATAGTCGAGGCCGGTCTCGGCCGCCGGATCGATTGCGGCGCTGAGTTCGACGATGCGCGCGAGCGGGAAATGCTGGGCGAGCACCTTGCCGCCGGTATTCGACGCACCGCCCGCCAGCCAGGCGTCGCCCAGCCGATGGCTGTAGATGCCGTAGCGCGGCGCAAAGATCGGCCGGTCGGACAGCATCTTGATGGTCAGCGACGATCCGAGCGCGGTGACGCCGTCGCCGGCATCCGCCGCGCCCGTCGCCAGGAACGATGCGCAGCCATCCGTGGTGCCGGCAACCACCGCCACCTCGCGCCGCAGTCCGAACAGGTCGGCTGCCGCGGCCGTGAGCCTGCCGGTCACGCTGCCCGGCCTGGCGACTCCAGGCAACAGCGTCAGGCGCATGCCGGTTTCCGCGATCCAGTCAGGCCAGCGGCGTTCCTCGGCGTCATAGCCGGTCTTCAGGCTGTTGTTTTCGTCGCTGACGTCGAAACGGTCGGAGAATTGCCCGCCGATCCAGTCGGCCTGGTGCAGCACGGCATGGACGCCGGGCATGCGCTGGAACCAGAGCGCCTTGGCAAGCCCGGACGTCGCCCCATGCGCGGCGCTGGTTTCCGGCGCCGTGCGGGCGATCGCGGCGAGCATGGCGTCGTCCGAAACTTTGTCGTTGTACATCAGCGGCTCGGCCAGCGGCCGCCCGGCGCCGTCCACCGGCAGCACGGTGCCCGACGTGCCGTCGACGGCGATCGCCCGCACCGCGGCGCGATCGACGCCGGAGAGCAACTCCTTCAGCGTCGCCTCGACCGCGGCCCACCAGACAGCGGGATCGCGGCCGTTCGCGCCGAAGCGATCGAGCGGCGCGGCGGCGCGTGCTGCGATGGAAAAGTCCGGACGCATCGCGACGGCGCGCGACCCGGAGGTGCCGACGTCGATGCCTATGGCAAGCGGCGCCATGCGCCTAGCCCGCGGCGTTGAGTTTCTGGCGATACTGCTCGGCATCCCAGTTGATCAGTTCGTCGTTTTCGGCGGCGGTCAGATAATTCAGGCGTGCCGTGATGTCGATCCGGGCAGTCACATCGGCAAGGCAGCGCTGCATGGCGTCCGCGCCGGTGCTGGCATCGCCGCGCATCAGCACGCCGACGCCGGGAAAGAGGATCGCGGCCGGCTTGACGCCCAGCCGCGCGATGACGTCGGCGACATGTTCGCCGGGCCTTGCCACCACGGAGCTCCGGCCGAGAAAGATGACATGGTCCGGATAGAGGCTGCCGGCTTCGGCCATGCGGCGGCTGTCCGCGTCGAGCGCCGCCGCATGCGCCTCGACATCCGCCGGCAATCTGTAGCCGCTGCTGTCGCCGGCAAGCGCCGTCAGCGCCGCGGCATCGGCATTCGCCGCCGTCCGCGCCGTCCGCGCCAGGAGCGATCTGACCCGATGCAGCAGGCGCTCCGCATCGGTCACGGTTTCGGCGGCGACGACCAGCCCGTGATTGCCGAGGATCAGCACGTCGACCCCGGGCCGCAGCCGTTCGGCAATGCCCTGGGCAAGCGGCAGGCCCGGCCGGCGATAGGGAACATAGGCCCATTCGACGCCCTCTAGTCGCCGCGCGGCCTTGATCTCGCAATCGGCCTGGACCGCGAGCGAGATCGTATCGACGCAATGGACATGCAGCACGACCCGCTGCGGCATCAGCGCGTGCACGGTGGTCTCGATCGACGGGCGCAAGCCGCGTGGATTGAGGGCGCCGATGGCAAATGCCTGCGGCTTATCGGCAGCCGGATCGCGCCGTTCGACGGCCTCGATCAGCGGCACCATCGCCACCGGCACCATGATGTCGTCGGACAGCGCATCCTTCAGCCAGGTGCCGGAGGCCTTGATCCACAGCGTGTCGCCGGCCTTCAGCGACGTGTTGCCGCCGGCCGCCTGGGTCAGGTGCGGGTTGCTGCCGATCCTGGCCGAAAGCGCCCGCAAGGCGGCCAGTTCCTGCGCATCAGCTTGGGTCGCCATGGCGCTTCTCCTCCAACGGCTTGCCCTGGTTCTCGGGCCTGGTTCTCGCATGATCTCCCGTCGTCGGGAGCATTTGGTGTGATATCGCAGATGCGAGCGATATACGTCAACAGTGATCTAGTATCGTCAAAACTGGCTTGCAATCTGACTAATGTTGAGTAAGTTGCGCCAATTGCCGTGGAAAATGGCATGTGAGGAGGAGAGAGTTGAGCGATTCCGGCCGCCAGCGTCAGATCGTCGAGCTCTTGCGCGATCGCCCCTTTGCATCGGTGCGCGAACTGCAGGAGCGGCTCGGCGTTTCGGCTGCGACGGTCAGGCGCGACATCGACAAGATCGACGAGGCTGGCGAGGCGCGGAAGGTCTATGGCGGCATATCCGCCCTTGATGGCGCTGCCCATGCGGGGGTCGCCTATGCCAGGCCCTATGACGAGAACCGCGACCTGGCGGTGGACGCCAAGCGGCAGATCGCCGCCGTCGCCGCGACCATGGTGCGCGATGGCGACGCCGTTATCGTCCACGGCGGCTCGACCTGCTTCCATCTCGGCGTGAGGCTTGCCGACCGTAACATCCGCCTCTTCACCAATTCCATGCCGCTCGCGGCCTATCTCAGCGATCATGGCCACTGCAGCCTGACCATCGCCGGCGGCGACCTGCACCGCGAGCCCGGCATCATCCATTCGCTCACCCAGGCCGTTCCGTTCTACGCCTCGAAATTCTTTCTCGGCGCGCAAGGCCTCAGCCATGAAGGCGTTCTGGAATCGCATCCGCTGCTGGTGCGCTCGATCGTCGATCTCAGCCTCTGCGCCGATCAGATCGTGGTGCTGGCCGACAGCCGCAAGCTGTCGATCCACGCCCGCAACGTCGCCATGCCGCTGTCGCGCATCGGCACGCTGGTGACCGATGACGGCCTCTCCGATGCCGATGCGCGCATGCTGGAGGACGCCGGTGTCAGCGTGCGCATCGCCCCGGCCTCGGGAGCCCTCCCGTGAAGGTGGCGGTGCTCGACTTCGGCAAGACCAACTCGAAGCTGTTCGTCTTCGGTCAGGACGGGCGCATCGTCGACGAGCGGCGCACCAGTCCTGACTGGATTCGCAGGGGCGGCCTCAGCGTGCTTGACGAGGCGACCGTGTATGACTGGGCGCTCGATGCCGTCAACGAGGCCGTCGACGGTCATGGCATCGAAGGCCTGATGGTGTCCGGCCATGGCTGCACCTTCGCCCTGGTCGATGAGGCGGCGCTGACGCATCCCATTCTCGACTATGAGCAGGAACCGTCGGCCGAGATCGCAGCGCGGATCGATCGCCGCATTCCCGATTTCGCCGAGACCTTTTCGCCGCGCCTCCCGCTTGGCTTCAACTACGGCCGCCACATGCTGTGGCTTGAGCAAGTGGAGCCCGGCGCCTTCGCCGCCGCGAAGGCGATCCTCGGTTATCCGCAGTATTGGAGCTGGCGCTTCGGCGGCCGGGCCGTTTCGGAAGTGTCCTATCTCGGCTGTCATTCGCATCTGTGGGCGCCGCGCCGGCGCGACTTCTCCTCGCTGGTCGACGCCGAAGGCTGGCGCGGCCGCATGCCCGCCTTCGCGCGCGCCGGCGCCGTCATCGGCGAGCGGCGCTTCGGCAGATCCGGCCTGCCGGTCGCCATCCACAACGGCGTCCATGACAGCAACGCCGCGCTCCATGCCTATCGGCGGCAGGAACTCGGACCGCTCACCGTGGTGTCGACGGGCACCTGGGTGATCGTGCTCAATCCGGACTGCCCGCTCGACGCGCTCGACCGCGACCGCGACATGCTGGTCAACGTCGATGTCGATGGCGGTCCGGTGCCGACCATCCGTTTCATGGGCGGGCGCGAATTCGCGACCATCAGCGGCAACTGGCAGGGCACGATTGCTCCGGCCTCGATACAACGCGCGATCGATGCCGGCGTCATGGCGCTGCCGAGTTTCGCGCCCGGCGGGCCGATGCCAGGCCGGACAGGCGAAATCGTCGGCCGCGTTTCCGAGGCCGAGGAACGTGCGGCCGTGGCGCTGCTCTACGTTGCGTTAATGGTCGACCTGTCGCTCGACCTGATCCGGTCGCGAGACACCGTCATCGTCGACGGCGGGCTGAACGCGGGCGGCCTGCTCGCCGGCCTGTTGGCCGCGCTGCGCCCCGGCCAGTCCTTCATGCAGGGCGCCACGCTGGAAGGCAGCGCCACGGGCGCCGCCGCGCTCGCCTTCGAGAGCGTCGGCCGCGAATTCGCCGCCGACACGCCGGAGCCGGTGCGCGCCGCAAGCTTCAAAGGCCTGGCCGGTTACCGCGACGGCTGGCGCGCCCTCATTGCCGGGCGCGGCATCGCCCGGTCGGCGGGAGGTGCGCAATGAGCGCCATCGCCCATGTCGAGGCGGTGCAGAGACCGGTGCTGGAGATGCGTCACATCTCCAAGACCTTCGGCCCCATCCGCGCCCTGCAGGACGTGTCGCTCACCGTCAATGCCGGCGAGCTGCACGCGCTGATGGGCGAGAACGGTGCCGGCAAGTCGACGCTGATGAAGGTGCTGTCCGGCGCCTATCGGCCCGATGCCGGCGGTGAAATACTGATCGACGGCGCGCCGGTCGCCACCGGCGATCCGATCAAGGCCCGCGCCCATGGCATCGCCGTCATCTACCAGGAGCTGTCGCTGGCGCCGAACCTCACGGTGGCGCAGAACATCTTCCTCGGCAACGAGCCGCGCAGGTTCGGCATCGTCGACCGCGACCAATGCAACCGGCGTGCCCGGGACATCATCGGGCGGCTTGGCGTTTCCTTCTCGGCGCGTGCCCTGGTCTCCAGCCTGTCGCTCGGCGAGCGTCAGCTGGTCGAGATCGCCCGCGCGCTGTCGACCAGCGCCCGCATCATCGTCATGGACGAACCGACCACCTCGCTGACGTCGCGCGAGACCGAAAGGCTGTTCGAGGTCATTGCCACGCTCAAGGCGCAAGGCATCGCCATCATCTATATCAGCCACCGCATGGAAGAGGTGTACCAGCTTGCCGACCGGGTCAGCGTGCTGCGCGACAGCGGCTATGTCGGCACGCTGGAACGTGCCGATCTCAACGCCTCGCGCCTCGTCTCGATGATGGTCGGCCGCGATCTGTCGGCCTTCTACAAGAAGGATCACCGCCCGCCGGACAGCAAGCGCCAGGTGGCGCTGTCGGTGCGCGGTATGTCGGACGGCAGGTTGCTGAAGAACTGCTCGTTCGACCTCTATCACGGCGAGGTCCTGGCGCTGGCCGGGCTGGTCGGCTCCGGCCGCACCGAGCTCGCCAGGCTGATCTTCGGCGCCGACCGGCGCAGCGCTGGCGAGCTGGAGCTCGACGGCAAACCGCTCGCGATCGCCTCGCCGCGCGAGGCGCTCGAGGCCGGCATCGCCTATCTCACCGAGGACCGCAAGGAACTTGGCCTGTTCCTCGACATGTCGATTTCCGACAACATCAACATGGGCGTACTGGCGAGCGATGCGCGCGCCGGCGGTTTTCGCGACTTCGCCGCCGCCGAACGGCGCGCCGCCAAGGCGGTCGCCGAACTGTCGATCCGCACGAGGTCGGCGCAGGCCAATGCCGGCTCGCTGTCGGGCGGCAACCAGCAGAAGGTGCTGCTCGCCCGCCTGCTGGAGACCGCGCCGAAGGTGATCATCCTCGACGAGCCGACGCGCGGCGTCGATGTCGGCGCCAAGTCGGAGATCTACCGGCTGATCGACAGTCTCGCCAACAAGGGCATCGCCATCCTGATGATCTCCAGCGAATTGCCGGAAGTGATCGGAGTCGCCGACCGCGTGCTGGTGATGCGCGACGGCGCCATCGCCGGCGAGGTGACGGCGTCCGCGGGCGAACCGCTTCGCCAGGAAGCGATCATGGAACTTGCGACGGGAGCGGCCCAGGAATGATCGACAAGATGACCGGCAGCACAACCGTGACGAAGACAGCGGATCAGGCGGCGGTCAGGAGCCGGCGGCTGCGCACGGCCTTCGCCGCGCTCGGCATGCTGCCTGTCTTGGTGCTGCTTGCGGCCGGCTTCCAGTTCATCAACCCGCGCTTCCTCACTGGCACCAACCTGCTCATCGTTACCCAGCAATCGTCGATCAACATCGTGCTCGCCGCCGGCATGACCTTCGTCATCCTCACCGGCGGCATCGATCTCTCCGTCGGCTCGGTCCTCGCTGCGTCGGCGATGGTGGCGGTGCTGGTGTCGCTGGTGCCGGACTGGGCATGCTCGGCATTCCCGCCGCCATCTTGATCGGCCTCGGCTTCGGCGTCGTCAACGGGCTGCTCGTCGCCTATATCAGGCTGCCGCCCTTCATCGTCACCCTGGGCTCGCTTACTGCGGTGCGCGGCGTCGCCCGCCTGCTCGGCGAGGACACGACGGTGTTCAATTCCGACCTGCCGTTCGACTTCATCGGCAATGGCTCGCTGTTCGGCATTCCGTGGCTGGTCATCATCGCGCTGACGGTGGTGGTGCTGTCCTGGCTGGTCTTGAAGCGCACGGTGCTCGGCACCTGGATCTATGCCGTGGGCGGCAATGCCGAGGCGGCACGCCTCACCGGGATCAAGGTGCCGCTGGTGCTGCTCTTCGTCTATGGCGTCTCCGGTCTGCTCGCCGGCCTCGGTGGCGTCATGTCGGCAGCGAGGCTCTACGCCGCCAACGGCCTGCAGCTCGGTCAGTCCTACGAGCTCGATGCCATCGCCGCCGTCATTCTCGGCGGCACCAGCTTCGTCGGCGGCGTCGGCTCGATCTGGGGCACGCTGATCGGCGGCCTGATCATCGCCGTGCTCTCCAACGGGCTCATTTTGGCCGGTGTTTCGGACATCTGGCAGTACATCATCAAGGGATTGGTCATCATCGTGGCGGTCGCCCTCGACCGTTACCGGCTCCAGGCCGGAGCAAGAACGTGATTGACCTTGGTCGCCGGCCCGGACGGGCCGGACTGTGTTTAACGCACCGTGAGAGGCGCGGGGCAATCGGAGGAAGCAAGTAAATGAAGACCATCGCCAAACTGCTCTGCGGCGCAGCCCTCGCGGCTCTCGCCGTCGCGCCGGCATCGGCCAAGGACCTGAACAAGGTCGGCATCTCGGTCGGCCTGCTCGGCAACCCCTTCTTCGTCGCCACCATCAAGGGCATCGAGGATGCGGCCAAGAAGATCAATCCCAAGGTCGAGGTGACGTCGGTATCGGCGGACTACGATCTCAACAAGCAGGTCTCGCAGATCGACTCCTTCATCGCCGCCGGCGTCGACGTGATCATGCTCAACGCCGTCGACGCCAAGGCGATCGCGCCTGCCGTCAAGAAGGCGCAGGCGGCGGGCATCGTGGTCGCTGCCTTCGACGTTTCGGCGCCGGGCGCCGACGTCACCGTGATGACCAACAACGTCAAGGCCGGCGAGGAGGCCTGCCAGTACCTGGTCGACCACACCGGCGGCAAGGGCGACTACGTCATCCTCAACGGCCCGGCATCGTCGTCGATCCTGGAGCGCGTCAAGGGGTGCAAGAACGTTCTCGCGCAGCATCCGGACATCAAGGTCCTGTCCGACGACCAGAACGCCGAAGGCTCGCGCGACGGCGGCCTGAAGGTGTTCCAGTCGCTGCTCACCCGCTTCGACAAGATCGACGCGGTGTTTGCCATCAACGACCCGACGGCGATCGGCGCGCAGCTCGCGGCCAAGCAGCTCAGCCGCTCGGAATTCATCTTCACCGCGGTCGACGGCGCTCCCGATATCGAGAAGGAATTCGCCTCCGGCACCTCGATGATCAAGGCCTCGGCCTCGCAGGATCCCTATGTGATGGCCGGCCAGTCGCTGCAGATGGCGGCCGACGTGCTTGCCGGCAAGAAGCCGGCCGAGCCGGTCGTCCTGCTCGATCCGAAGCTGATCACCGCCGAGAACCTCAAGGACTATAAGGGCTGGACCGCGGCCCGCTGATCCTCTCTAGCGCAGTGCGGCCGGCGGCGCCGGCCGCACCCTTATCCAGTCGTCGGACCAGGACCGGTTCTCGGGTCTGATCCTTCGCAGCAGACGGAGACGAACATGTCGCGCATTGGTATCCACTCTTTCGTCTGGTCGGCGAGCTCGGCGCAGAAAGACCTCGAGCGTACGCTGGCCAACACAAAAGAGGCCGGCTTCGACCTGATCGAGTTCTCCTATCTCGACCCGGCCAATGTCGATATCGGCAGCCTGGCCAAAAGCATCGCCGATCTCGGCCTCGGCGTCGCGATCAGCATCGGCCTGCCGGCCGAGGGCGACATTTCCAGCGCCGACAAGGCGGTCGCCGCGCACGGCGTCGACATCCTGAACCGCACCATAGCGCTCACCCGCGATCTCGGCGGCCGCAAAGTCGGCGGCATCCTCTCGACCAGCCACGGATTGCAGACCGAGCCGCCGACGCGCGACCAGTGGAACCGCAGCGCCGCGACGCTCGCGAGCGTCGCGGAAACCGCCAAGGCTGCCGGCGTCACGCTCAACCTCGAAATCGTCAACCGCTTCGAGAGCAACCTGCTCAACACCGCCTCGCAGGGGCTTGCCTTCATCGACGATACCGGCTCCGACAACATCTTCCTGCATCTCGACACCTTCCACATGAACATCGAGGAGGCCGATGTCGGGTTGGCCATTCGCCATGCCGCGAACAAGATCGGCTATGTCCATATCGGCGAAAGCCATCGCGGCTTCCTCGGCACCGGCAGCATCGACTTCGCCGCGATCTTCGATGCGCTGACGGCCATCGGCTACAGCGACGAACTCAGCTTCGAATCCTTCTCCTCCGAGATCGTCGACGAGAACCTGTCGAAGAAGACGGCGATCTGGCGCAATCTGTGGACCGACAACATGGAGCTTGCCCGCCATGCCAGACGCTTCATTGAAGTCGGCTTGGAGACGGCCCGGCGTAAGGGCGAGCTCGTTGCGGCTTCGCAGAAGCCTGAGGCCTTCGAGAATGTCGAGAGGTGAATGGCGGCTTTTCGTGACCATGTTGTAACCGGTTGCTTCCGCCCAATTCCGGATGGAAAACCGTTACACACTGTTCCTGGAATTGCTCTAGTAGGCCCTCGTTGATTCGTCTTGACAGGAAACGGCATGAGCAAGGCCCTCGGCACATTCGCATTGGTCACGGTCCTGAGCGCCTTGCTGATGGCGCTCTCGCTCGCGGTCGCCAGGCACGGCTATCCCCAAGGCGCCTTCGGCGTGAAGCGTCTCGACGGCGTCGCCGACGCGGGGTCCTTCCTCGCCATCGCCGCAATCTATTTCTTCAGCGCGCTGCTGATGATGATCCTGCCCATCCGCGCCGCCGGCGTGGTGCTGACGCATGCCGCCGACGCGATCTTCTGGGCGACGATCGTGCTGTTCGCGACCATTGTCGGTGCACTTCTCGCCCGATGGGCCTTCGGTCAGCACGACGTGATATGGGCGCTTCTCAACTGGCGCTTCGTCTTCGTCGCGGCGATCGTGGCGGCGCATCTCACCATGAACGAGCTTCGCCGCAACATCCTGCTCAGAAGCCTGTTCTTCGTCGTCTTCGCCGCGGTAACGCTCGCCTGCTTGTTCTGGTCGTTCTCCGTCTGAGAGCCACCACATCGTGACAGGTGGTCGCGGACGGCTCGATGGACTTCCGCCGCCGCGCGCCTAGGTTTATCCAAGGGTCTCGGGTAGACCTTTTGCCGGACAATGCGTATATCATTTGTCTGACAAATGACCGGCGCTTTGCCGCCCCAGCCAATCTCGAAGAAATAAGCCAATCTCGAAGGAATGAAGATGACCGTGCTCCGCAAGAACCTGATCGATGGCGAGTGGCTGGGCGAGGCCGGCTCGCGCAACATCAACCCGTCGAACACCGATGACGTCGTTGGCGAATACGCCTCGGCCGGGCCGGAGGAAGCAAAACAAGCCATTGCGGCCGCCAAGGCGGCCTTCCCGGCTTGGTCGCGCTCCGGGCCGCTGGCGCGCCACGCCGTGCTGAAGAAGACCTCCGACGAGATCATGGCGCGCAAGGACGAGATCGGCCGGTCTCTCGCCCGCGAGGAAGGCAAGACGCTGGCCGAAGGCGTCGGCGAGACCATCCGCGCGGCGCAGATCTTCGATTTCTTCGCCGGCGAGACGCTGCGCCTGACGGGCGAACTGGTGCCGAGCGTCAGGCCGGGCGTCGGCGTCGAGATGACGCGCGATGGGGTCGGCATCGTCGGCATCATCACGCCGTGGAATTTCCCGATCGCGATTCCCGCCTGGAAGATTGCGCCTGCGCTCGCCTACGGCAACACGATCGTCTTCAAGCCGGCGGAACTGGTTCCCGAAAGCGCCTGGACCATCGTCGATATCCTGCATCGCGCCGGCCTGCCCAAGGGTGTGCTCAACCTCGTCATGGGCAAGGGCTCGGTGGTCGGCCAGGCCATGCTCGACAGCCCGGACGTCAACGCCATCTCCTTCACCGGCTCGGTCGGCACGGGAAAACGCGTCGCCGAGGCAAGTGTGGAGCATATGCGCAAGTTCCAACTCGAGATGGGCGGCAAGAACCCGCTCGTCGTGCTAGACGACGCCGACCTGGCCGTCGCCGTCGACTGCACCGTCAATGGCGCCTATTTCTCGACCGGCCAGCGCTGCACCGCGTCCTCGCGCCTGATCGTCACCGAAGGCATCCACGACCGTTTCGTCGAAGCGGTGAAGGAGCGCCTGGACAAGCTGGTCATCGGCGACGCGCTGGATGCCAAGACGCAGATCGGCCCGGTCGTCGATCAGACCCAGCTGAAGCAGGACGAGGACTACATCGCCATCGGCCGCCAGGAAGGAGCCGAGCTCGCCTTCGGCGGCGAACGGCTGGAACGCGAGACGCCCGGCTTTTATCTCAGGCCGGCGCTGTTTACCGGCGCCACCAATGCCATGCGCATCTCGCGCGAGGAAATCTTCGGTCCGGTCGCCAACGTTATCCGCGTCAAGGATTATGACGAGGCGCTGACTGTGGCCAACGACACGCCGTTCGGCCTGACGTCCGGCATCTGCACGACGAGCCTGAAGCACGCGACGCATTTCAAGCGCAATTCCGAAGCCGGCATGGTGATGGTCAACCTGCCCACGGCGGGCGTCGACTTCCATGTTCCGTTCGGCGGCCGCAAGGGCTCGAGCTATGGCCCGCGCGAGCAAGGCCGTTACGCCATGGAGTTCTATACCACCGTGAAGACGGCCTATACGTTTGCCGGCTGACGGGCAGGGTCGATGACGTCCGACCTTGCCGCAATGACCTGGCTCAACCCGCCGCCGCACCATGTGTTCGGTGACGGGACGCTCCATGTCCGCACCGGCAAGGAGACCGATTTCTGGCGTGAGACCTTCTACGGCTTCCGGCGAGATAACGGCCACTTCCTCTACCGTCCGGTCGCGGGCGACTTCAGCGTCGAGGTTACGATCAAGGGCGAATACAAGGCGCTCTACGATCAGGCCGGGCTGATGCTGCGCCTGAGCGAAACACACTGGATCAAGGCCGGCATCGAGTACACCGATGGACTGGCCTATTTCTCCGTCGTCGTCACCAACGACAGGTCCGACTGGTCGCTGGTCGCCATTCCCGCGGATCCGAACGGCGTCCGGATCCGTCTCACCCGCCACGCCGAGGCGATCCGCATCCAGTATCGGGATGTCGCGGACGGCCGTTGGAAACCGGTGCGGCTGGCCTGGTTCCCGACCTCCAGGACCGTCGATGTCGGCATGATGTGCTGCTCGCCGCAGCGCGAAGGCTTGGAGGTCACTTTCTCCGACTTTGTGGTCGGTCCGCCGATCGCGAGGGACCTGCACGACTGACGCGGCGCTATCCGTCCACCCGGTGCTGGAAGAATTGCAGGAACAGCTCGCGCTCGGTGGTGATGTCGAGCTTCTCATAGATGCGGCGGCGGTGGTTCTTCACCGTGCCGACGGTGATGCCGAGCCGCCCGGCGATATTGGCGGTCGGGTGTCCGGCGAGGATAAGCTGCACCAGCTCGCGCTCGCGCGATGAAAGCTCCGGCCAAAGGCTCACAGGGATGCTCGGCTTCTGCTGCGGCGAGGCGCCGGGGCCGCTCGGCGCCGAGGTGCGCGAAAAATCGCTGCCGCGGGCCTTGATGTCCAGCGCATGCAGCGCCTCGAACACCGGCAGCCGGTCGGTCAGCAGCGCGATCTCGCTGTCCTTGAACGACACGGTGGAGCGATCGAGGAAGATGCCGAGACACCAGTCGCCGCCATCGGCAAGCATGATGCCGACCTCGTCGCAGATCTCCGACTGCGCCAGGAAGCCGGCTATGTACTGGCCGCGCTTGGCCTCCTCGTCGGCAAGTCCCTTGAGCGGCATGATGCCGAGCCGGCGCTCGCGCCGCCACGAGGCATAGAAGGGATCGAAGACGTAGTAGTTGTCGAGGTAGCGCCGCACCATCTCGTCGGAGAAGCGCCGGTGCTTGACGAATTCAGGCGTCTTGGTGGCCGAATAGCGCGTCACGGTCACCAGGTCATGCGCGATGTCGGCACCGATCAGGTCGATCAGGCAATCGACATGCCGGTCCGTGCCGGTGGCCGCGATCGCCTTTGCCAGCGGCGCCCAGATATTGCCCATGCGCATGCCCTTTTTTCGGCGAACCCGGCCTGCCCGTCATTGTGTCTTTAGGCATATGGCGCGATCAGGCCGCGCGAATCTAGCCTGTGGTCATTCTCGGCAAGGGAAAGCGACCGTGGACCAGATCACCACCAACCCAATCGTCATCGGCATCGACGCCGGCGGCACCATGACCGACACGATTCTTGTCGATCAGGAGGGCCACTTCAAGATCGGCAAGTCGGCGACGACGCCGAAGAACGAGGCCGAGGGCTTCCTCGCCTCGGCCGAGGACGCGGCGGACGCCTGGGGCATCTCGCTGCAGGACCTGTTCTCGGGCGTAAACGTGGTGCTCTATTCCGGCACCGGCATGCTTAACACGCTGTTGTCGCGCACCGGCCGCAAGCTCGGGCTGATCACCACCAAGGGCCTGGAGGACATGATCCTGATGGGCCGCGGCCTGCAGGCCTGGGCGGATTATTCCTACGCCGACCGGCTGCACGCGGTCACCCACCATCATCCCGACCCGCTGGTGCCGCGCCGCCGCACCCACGGCGTCACCGAGCGCATCGACCAGTTCGGCGACGTCATCCTGCCGCTCTACGAGCACGAGGTGCATGCCGCGGCGAAAAAGCTGATCGCCGACAAGGTCGAGGCGATCTGCATCATGACCGTCTTCTCGCACGTCAATCCGGCGCACGAGAAGCGCATCGCCGAGATCTGCCGCGAGGAGATCGCCGCCGCCGGCGCTGACATCCTCGTCTACACCAGCCACGAGGTGCGCCCGGTCATCCGCGAGCAGTCGCGGCTGAATTCGGTGCTGATCGAAGCTTACGCTACCTCGCGCGGCCGCAGGCAGTTGAAGGGCATCGAGGACGTCTCGAAGAAATACGGCTTCAAATATGGCGTCCAGACGCTGCTCTCATTCGGCGGCCTGACCTCGATCGACCATCCGCGACTGCACGAGACGATGATCTCCGGCCCGATCGGCGGCATCCTGGGTGCGGCCTATGTCGGCAAGCTGATCGGCAACGACTCGCTGATCTGCTCGGACATGGGCGGCACGTCCTTCGACATGGGCGTCATCACGCGCGGCCAAACGCGGATCGAGAACGAACCGCTGATGGACCGCTTCAAGCTCAACGTGCCGACGCTGCATCTCGACACGATCGGCGCCGGCGCCGGCATGATCCTGAAGGTCGATCCGCTGACGAAAAAGGTCTCGCTCGGACCGGAAAGCGCAGGCTCCGATCCCGGCCCGATCTGCTTCGCCAAGGGCGGCACCGAACCGACCATCGCCGACTGCGACGCCATCCTCGGCCGGCTGAATCCCCACTACTTCCTCGGTGGCAAGGTCGTGCTGCAGGTCGAGAAGGCGAGGAAAGCCTTCGAGGAGAAATGCGCCCGCGTGCTCGGCGTCGGCGTCGAGGAGGCCGCGGAAGGCATGATCGACATGCTGGAAGCCGACGCCAACAACGCGCTGCGCCGCGTCATCTCCGGCCAGGGCATTCATCCGTCGGAATTCACGCTGCTGTCCTATGGCGGCTCGGGGCCGCTGCATCTCGCCGGCTGTTCGCGCGGCATCGGCTTCAAGGACATCATCACCTTCCAGTTCGCCGCCGCCTTCTCGGCCTTTGGCTGCACCACCGCCGATTTCATGCGCCGGCATTCGGTGTCGACGCAGATCGATATCGGCGCGCGGGCAAGCGATGACGAGCTGCACCCGTTCGGCGCGAAGGTCACCGCGGTCTGGAACGATCTGACCAGGGCAGCGGTCGACGAGATGGTCGCCGACGGCCACGCGCTCTCCAAGGTCAAGACCGTGCCGTTCCTGATGATGCGTTACACCGGCCAGCTCGAGGACGTCGAGGTGATGGCGCCGCTGTCGGTGGTTCACTCCGCCGATGACATGCGCAAGGTCATCGCCGAGTTCGAGGCGGTCTACGCCAAGGTCAACCACCGCGTCTCGCGCTATGGCGAGGCCGGCTTCTCGATCACCGAGCTCGGGCTGATCGCCACCGCCGACAAGGTGAAGCCCATGCTGGTCAAGCGGCCGCTCGGCAAGCCCGATCCAACGCCGGCTCACAAGGGCGTGCGCGAGGCCTATATCGGCGGCCGCTGGCACAAGGCCAATCTCTACGAGATGGACCTTCTGCAGCCAGGCCATGAAGTGATCGGCCCGGCCATCATCGAACATCCGGCGACGACGCTCGTCGTCCATCCGCACGACCGCGTCTTCGTCGACGAATGGACGCTGCTCCACTACTCCCATGCTTGAGAGGGCGAACGCCATGCTGGACAAACCCGCCTCCGCGCTCCGCATTCGCGAGCGGCTGATCGAATCCGAAAGACTGATGGACGAGACCGGCTGCTATGACGGCATCACCGAGCTCAAGTTGCGCAACCAGGACCCGCTGAAGTTCGAGACGCTGCACACCAAGCTGCGCGCCTATTGCGTCTCGGCCCGCGAGATGGCCCGCCGCATCTCGGCTTCGCCCGGCGTGCGCGAGGTCGGCGAGATGGTCGTCGCCATCTACACGCCGGAAGGCGACGCCATCGCGCTCTCCAACGGCATCATGGTGCATGTGCACACGATGAGCCGGTTCATCAAATGGATGATCCGCAACGGCTACGAGGAGAACCCGCAGATCCGCGACGGCGACATCTTCGCCAACAACGACGCCTTCATCGGCACCGTTCAGGTGCCCGACGTGATGGACGTCGTGCCGATCTTCCATTCGGGCGAGCTCGTCGGCTGGGCCGGCGCGGTCTGCCATGAATTGGAAGCCGGAGGCATCACGCCAGGCGGCGATGTCGCGCTGGCGCAGGAGCGCTTCACCGAGGGCCTGTTCGTCTGCGCCGAAAAGGTCGGCGAGAATGACGAGCTCAGGCGCGACTACGTCATCCGCTGCGAGCGCAATCTCCGCATGCCGATCTACTGGGTGCTGGACGAGAAGGCCAAGGTCGCCTCCTGCATCGACATGCGGGAAAGCGTCAAGGCGCTGATCGACGAGATCGGCTTCGACTACTGGATGCAGGTGTCGAAGGAGTTCATCGAGGAGGGCCGCCGCGCCCAGCTTGCCCGCACGCGCCAGCTCGCCGTACCCGGCATCTATCGCGGCCACACTTTTTATGGCCACGTCACCAAGGGCAAGCCAGGCTACCAGCCGCTCGGCGATCCGGACTGGCTCTACAACATTCCGATCGAGATGGAGATCGCCACCGACGGCAAGATCAAGATGGACTTCGAGGGTACGCAGCCCTGGGGCTACCATTCGATGAATTGCACCCCGGCCGGCATGGACGGCGGCATGTTCGTGACGCTGACCCAGCACATGAATTTCGAGGGCCTGGTCAATGACGGCGCCTGGATGGCGACCGAGCTGAAGCTGCCGCATGGTACCTGGACCAATCCCGACAACGAGATGGTGGCGACGGCCACCTCCTGGGCGCTGCTGCTGCCCGCCTATGGCGTCTTCCAGCGGCTCTTGTCGCGCTCCTTCATCGCCCGCGGCTTCGTCGAGGAGGCCTTTGTCGGCCAGGTCAACAGCCCGATGATCGAGATGGGCGGTACCAGCCAGTACGGCACGGCCTTCGGCATGGCGCATTTCGAATGCGCCGCCGCCGGCTCGGGCGCGCTGGCCATCAAGGATGGGCTCGACACCGCCTATGTCGGCTGGAACCCGGAATCCGACATGGGCAATATCGAGATCTGGGAACAGAACATGCCGATGCTCTATATCGGCCGCTCCATCGTTCCCAATTCCGGCGGCGCCGGCAAATATCGCGGCGGCTGCTCGTTCCTGTCGACCTGGCTGGTCTCAAAGACCGATCATCTGAGGCTGGTGACGTCCGAGCATTCCTCGCGCGTCTTCGACAATGGCGGCCTGTGCGGCGGCTATCCGGCGCCGACCTGCCAGAAGCATCGCGCGGTGCGCGACTCAAACATCTTCGAGCTGGCGGAGAAGGGGGCGCCGCTGGCGCACCACACCGGAACTAACCCCTACCGTTCGGAACTGGAAATCCGGCTGGAAGGCGAGCATGTGACAATGGAGGGGCCCTACATCACCGCGCCGCACAAGACGGGCGATGTCTTCACCCACTCCTACAATGGCGGCGGCGGTTATGGCGACGTGCTGGAGCGCGATCCGGTCAAGACCTCCTGGGATGTCGAGAACGGCTTCCTCACCAGGGAAGCGGCGGAAGGCATCTTCGGCATCGTGCTCGACGAGGACGAGGACGGCTTCCCCGTCGCCAATCTGGAGGCCACCAAACGCCATCGCGCCGAGATGCGGGCCAGGCGCCTGGCGCGCGCCAGGCCGGTTTCGGAGTGGATGGCCAAGGAGCGCGAGCGCGTGAAGGCGGCCGATTTCGCGCCGGAGGTGAAGAAGATGTACGCCAGCGCCATCAAGCTTTCGCCGCGCTTCGCAAAAGACTTTTCAACCTTCTGGGATGTCGACGCCAAATCGGCCTTCGGCGCGGAGTAAGGGACCATGACCTCATACAGCAAGGAAGTCATCGCCGATCTGGTTGCCGGCACGCTGCCCTGGCCGCAGACGCGCCGCATCATGAGCGCCTACAAGGACGACGACCGTTTCTTCAAATATGTGTCGGTGCTGCAGGACCGCGTCGGCTGGAGCGATCCGATCCTGCTCCCCGTAGGGGACCACCTCTTCATCTGCCAGAGCGGCGACGAGCGGGTGACGAGATGCGAATGCGGCCATTCCTTCGGCGACTACCGCAAGAACTGGAAGCTGAAGGCGTCGATCATCGTGCGCGACACAGAGGAATCCCTGCGCGAGATCTATCCCAACAGCGACCTGCCGGATCCGGAGTGGATGGAAATCCGCGAGTTCATCTGCCCGCAATGCGGCACCTTGCACGAGGTCGAGGCGGCCGCCCCGGGGTATCCGATCGTCCACGACTTCGAGCCGGATCTCGAAGGTTTTTATCGCGACTGGCTGGGCAAGCCGCTGGAGCCGGCTAACAAGGGAGGCTGATGCCAGAATGGGTCGCGTCGCAGGCAAGGTAGCTTTGGTTACCGGGGCCGGTCTCGGCCTCGGGCGGGCGTCGTCGCTTCTTCTGGCTTTGGAAGGCGCAAAACTGGTCGTGAGCGACATCGACCAAGGTCTCGCCGGCAATACGGCGGCCGAGATCGTAAAGACAGGCGGCGAGGCGCTGGCTCTTCGCCACGATGTGTCGAAGCCCGAGGACTGGCCGGCCGTCATGGCGGCGACGGAGCAGCGCTTCGGGCGGCTCGATGTACTGGTCAACAATGCCGGCATCGCCATCGCCAGGAACATCGAGGACACTTCTTTACCCGAATGGCGGCGCACCATGGCGGTCAACCTCGACGGCGTCTTCCTCGGCTGCCAGGAGGGCATCAGGCTGATGAAGAAATCCGGCGGCGGATCGATCATCAACCTGTGCTCCATCGACGGCATCATCGGCGAGGCAGAGCTTGCCGCCTACTGCGCCTCCAAGGGCGGTGTGCGCACCCTGACCAAGGCCGTCGCCGTGCACTGTGCCGAGCGGCGCTACGGCATCCGCTGCAACTCCATCCATCCCGGCTACATCTGGACGCCGCAGACCGAGAACTATCTGCGCGACCTCGGCACGCTCGATCAGGAAAAGGCCAAGGCGCTGTCGCGCCATCCGATCGGCTTCCTCGGCGAGCCCAACGACATCGCCTACATGGTCCTCTACCTGGCGTCCGACGAATCCAAATTCGTCACCGGCTCCGAAATGGTCGTCGACGGAGGCTATCTTGCAGTGTGAATACGGAGACCGCTTGCGATGACCAACCTCACCGGCCGCAGCGCCATCGTCACCGGCGGCTTTTCCGGCATGGGCTTTGCCATCGCCACCGCACTTGCCAAGGCCGGCGCCAATGTCGCCGTCGGCTCCTATGTGGCGCTGCCACAGGCAGGTAGGGCGGACGCCGCCTATTATCCCGGCGCGGAGGAGATCGAGCGCGTGAAGTCGGCGCTTGCCACCCACGGCACCAGGGTGCATGCCGCCCATCTCGATGTGCGCGACAGTTTTCTCACCAACCATTTCGTTGTCGAGGCAGAGGCGGCGCTCGGGCCGATCGACATCCTCGTCAATGCCGCCGGCACCACCGCCGAGCAACCGGTCTGCGGCCATTCCGATGAGCTCTGGGACAAGATCGTCGACACCAATCTCACCGGCGCGTTCCGCGTCACCCGCGCCGTGCTGCCCGCCATGATCGAACGCGGCTGGGGTCGCATCGTCAACATAGGCTCAACCGCCGCTTCCGTCGGCTGGAAGGACAACCCCGCCTATTGCGCGTCCAAGGCCGGCCTGCTCGGGCTGACCCGCTGCGTCGCGCTCGAAGGTGCTGCGCATGGCGTCACCTGCGTCATGATCAGCCCGACCTGGGTCGAGACCGAGCTGATGCGCCGCAACGTCGCGCAGGTCGTCGAGCGCGAGGGCAAAGGCCGCAGCGTC
The DNA here is from genome assembly GCF_014843905.1 of Mesorhizobium silamurunense. NCBI lineage: Bacteria > Pseudomonadati > Pseudomonadota > Alphaproteobacteria > Hyphomicrobiales > Phyllobacteriaceae > Mesorhizobium > Mesorhizobium silamurunense. The sequence continues at coordinate 114,058 of NZ_LPVS01000069.1, forward strand.
GAGGACGCGATGGACGAATTCAGGAAAGGCAACCCCCAGGGGCGCATGCTGCAGCCGGAGGAGATCGCCGCGCTCGCGGTCTTCCTGTGCTCGGATCTCGCCAAGGGGATCACCATGGAAAACATACAGATCACCGGCGGCGCTTTGTGGTAGCGTCCGCGCGCTCTGGGTCGTGTCCCCATGTGCCCAGCCGAAGAGCGCTCGCTAGATCGCCGAGCGTGCCGCGGCGAGCGCGGCATTCGCCAGCGCCTCCCTCTGGCCCGCGCGGATCACGGCGGGATCATAGCTCATGCGGGCGAAGACTTCGCGCACCATCGGCGCGAAGAATTCCAGTGGCCGGGTCGTATAGTCCGGATCGAAGCTCGACTGGTCCCACTTCTCGCAGAACTCGGCGCAGTCGTCGAAATAGGCGCTGTCCCTGAACGCGTCCCGCTTGTGCGGGTTCGCGCCGACATGCTCGCCATAGTAGATCAGCTGGAAATCGCCGTGTTTCTCCACCACCCAGGCGCATTGCTCGCGTACGAAGGGACGCAAGATGGCGGCCGCATATTCGTCATGGTTGTATGGCGCATAAATGTCGCCGATGTCGTGCAGCAGAGCCGATACCACCCAGTCGGTATCGGCGCCTGCATTCCAGGCGCGCGTGGCGGCCTGAAGCGAATGGCCCAGCCGCGTCACCTTGTAGCCTGACAGGGATTTGTCGAGTTCGACCATCGCCGCCAAGAGCCGGTCGGCCGTGCCGGCGGCGTATTCGGTTTCATGTTCGGTCAGGAAGGCATAGTCCTCGCGGTCGCCATCCTTCATCTGGGTGAACTTCACGGTTTCCATGGTCGAAACTCCAAATGCTGTTGCGGTCAGCGGGCCATTTCGAGATAAATGTCGTCCCCGTCGACATGCACGGGAAAGGTGCGAGCCTTCAGCTTGTCATCGACCAGGCATTTACCGGACCGGATATCGAACTCCCATCCGTGCCAGGCGCAGCGGATGAGTTCGCCGGCACGCTCGTAGACGAACTCGGTCTTGTGCGTTTGCCGGTTGGTGCCGGAGATCGGCCCCTCGCAGAGCTGGCCTGCCCGGTGCGGGCAGATGTTGAGCAGCGCGGCATAGCCGTCCTCCAGCTGAAAGATGCCGACGCTGATACGGCCGATGGTGACGATCCTTGGTTTGCCGACCGCGACTTCCGTCGTCTTGCAGGCGAAGGTCAGCGCGGGGGCGGTTGCTGCGGCGGTCATCAGGCGACCCTCGCGGTGGCGGCCGGAGCCTCGATGCGCTTGTAGACCTCCAGCGCATTCAGACCCATGACCTTGTCGCGCCAGGCCGGCGGGATGTGCAGATTGGTCGGCGCGTCGAAATCCCAGTGCGGATAATCGGAGGCGAAGAGCAGCGTGTTCTGCCCGTCCATGTGCTCCAGCGTCTCCCAGAGGTGCTTGACGTTCTGCGGCTGTTCGAGCGGCTGAGTGCTGAAGCGGATGTTGCGGCGGCAATATTCCGACGGCAGCATTTTCAGCCACGGCGTCTCCTTGCGCAGCGCCTTGAAGTTGGCATCGAGCCGCCACATCAGCGATGGCACCCATGACACGCCGCATTCGATGACGACGAAATAGAGGTCGGGATATTTCTCGAACACGCCGTTGGAGATCATGCTGACCACATGGGTCATCGCCGGCTGGCTGAGCAAGGCGTGCGTTTCCCAATAGTAGGCGGTCGGGCCGCTGGCGACCGCGTTGTGGTTGACGCCGCCCTGGCCGCCGAAGTGAATGGCGAAGGGCAGGCCGACCTCTGCGCAGGCCTCGTAGATCGGATGATAGAAGGGATCGCCATAGGGGCGCTGCGAGCCGTGGCTGGCCAGAACCTGGACAATGTCCTTGTGACCGCCGAGGCGACGGATCTCCGCCGCGGCGCCATGCGGGTCGGTCGGTGAAATGATGATCGATCCCTTGAAGCGGCTGTCCTTCGGCAGCCACCAGTCGATCATGTAATCGTTATAGGCTTTCACCAGCGCGTCGGCATAGTGGTAATTGGCCAGCGTCGAAGCCTCCAGCGGCTCGTCGGCAGTGAGGATCGCGACATCGATGTCATAGAGATCGAGGTGCTTCTCCTTCATGATCAGGTAGTTGTCTTCCTCGGTCTCCGGCCGGATGTCGTGCCGCGAGAACCCCTCCGGATGAAGCCACGGACGGTGGCCATGCGGAAAGCTTCCCGTCGGCCCGGGCTTCTCGCCACGAACCAGGAAATCGCGCCAGTAGGGCTCGAGATAGGGAAGCAGCACCTCGGCGCTGGACCAGTAATTGTGGACGTCGGTGTCGACGATGAACATGGATGTCTTGCCTGCCATGGGGTGGGATGGATGAAGCAAACGTGCGCTTCGGCGACGGGTCCGGCAACGCAACCGGTGACGAGACGTTGATCGAGGAATCCGATTACCCGTTGTCGGGTCGGCCCAAAAAGCGCTAGCCGTTGCGGGAATTCCTTCGGATGGCCGACATGCAGATCGAACTCTTGGATACGTTCCTGGACCTGATTGAAACCCGCAACTTCAATAGGACAGCCGAGCGGCTGGGCATCACCCAGTCGACCGTTTCCAGCCGCATCCGCACGCTCGAGGCGCTGCTGGAAAAACAGCTTTTCATCCGCGGCAAAAGCGGCACCGAGCCGACTGTCGCCGGCCTGCGGTTCGAGGAGCACGCGCGCGCCGTCAGGCTGCGCTGGCTGGACGCCCGCCGCGAGATCCAGTCGGTCGGCAAGTTCGACCGCCTGATCCGCATCGGCATCCAATTCGAGCTTTACGAGCGTGTGCTCGAAGGGTGGCTGGAATGGGTGCGGGCGACGATGCCGAAATTGGCGATCTATGTCGAGATTGACTACTCCAACCAGATGATCCTCGACCTCACCACCGGCAGCCTCGATCTGGCGGTGCTTTATTCGCCGCAGCACCTGCCGGACATGCATTACGAGCAGATCGCCGAGGAGAATTTCGTCATGGTTTCGACGCGCGGCCTGGCCTTCGGCGAAGTCACCGCGGCGGACTATATCCGCGCCAACTATTCGGCTTACTTCAATCGCGCCCACAAGCAGATGCTGCCGGAGCTGGAAGCCAGCCCGGTCTCGACAGGGAACGGTGGCGCCGTCGCCTATCTATTGCGCAGTCGCGGCGGCACTGCCTTTGTCACCGAGGCGGTGGCGACGAAATTACAGCAGGAAGGCGTGGCGCGGCTTGTCACTGATGCGCCGAAGATCTCACATCCTATTTATTCGGCTGTGCATGTCAGGCACCATCATTCTCACACTCACGTCCGCCTGCTGAAGGCGCTCAAATTGATGACTGCCTAGAGCCTATAGATCAACGGTTACGTCGCCTCTCGGCGTGCTGCAGCAGGCCAGGATGAGGCCATCCTGACGCTCCAGGTCCGAAAGCCCGCCCATGTCGTTCAAATCGACCTCGCCATTCAGCAGCCTGACCTTGCAGGTGCCGCATACGCCCATCCGGCACGATGTGTCGACATAGACACCGGCTGCCTCGGCCGTTTCCAGGATGGTGGCGCTCTCACGGGCCTCGCGGCGGACGCCGGAGCGCTCGAAGGCGACGATGGTCGTCGTGCCCGGCGGCACGGTTCTCGTGGACGGGTCGCCGCCAAAGGCTTCCGAAAATATAAGCCCGGTTGGAACGCCGAGTTCGATCAGGTGGCCGCGCATCGCCTGCATGAAGCTCGACGGCCCGCACAAGAAGACCGTCCGTGATCCCACATCCGGAACAAGACTGGCAAGGCGGGTGATGTCGAGCCGGCCGGCCCTGCCATTGTCGTCGGAGCCGGATGCCCGACTGCACACAGTTTCGACCTTCAGCCTCGGCATGTTTCGGCTGAGGGTCTGAAGCTCGTTGCCGAACAGAATATCGTCCGGTGTGCGGGCGCACTGAATGAAAGTGACATCGAGGTCCCTGCCTTGATCGTGCAGCGCACGCAGCATGGACATCAGCGGCGTGATCCCGCTGCCGGCGCACAGGAAAAGTGCTTTCTCGACGGCGCGGCCCTCCAATGTGAAGTCGCCGGCGGCGTCGCCGATCTCGACCATGGTGCCTTCGCCGAAATGGTCGTGGAGGATACGCGTCGCCTTGCCGTCGACTGCCGCTTTGATCGTCAAGGTAATGCGATCCGGCCGGGTTGGCGGCGAGGAGATGGTGAACACCCGGGAGCAGGTCTGGCCGCCCCAGGAGAACCGGATGGTGACGAACTGCCCGGCGAGGAAATCGAACTTCCGGCCATCGACCCTCCTGAACATCAGGGTGGCGACGTCGCCGGTCTCCCGTATGCGGTCCGTGCAGATGCAGGGATGCACGGCGCGCGATCGCTGTTCTGTGTTGACGGGAGGAGCGTTGGCGTTCATGCGACATGACCTGCTGAAGGACGAGCTGTCCTAGCAGATCACGCGATCTCGTTTCCGTGTCTCGTTAATCGCCAAAAGCGCTCAGGCGCGCCGGTGGAAAGTGTTTCAGGCCGCCTGCAGCTGAAGCGCCTTCAGCTTCGACACCATCTCCGTGCCGAGCACCTTCTCGGAATATTCGATCAGAAGCGTTCTCGCCTCAAGATGCGAGATGTCGGCATCGGAATGACCACGGCGCAGCCAGAAGCCGTCCACCATGGCGGCAAAGCCGCGCACGAAATGGTCGATCTCCTGCTTCGACCACAGCGGCGACAATGCCGAGCCAATGTTCGACCGCAGCCGCTTGTAGAACAGCTCCTGCAGCCGGGCATAGCGCGGATTGTGCGCCGCTTCCGCATAGAAGGAAATCCAGGCGTTGGCCGTGTTGCGTTCGAACTTCTCCGCCGGGAAATTGCCGTCGACAATCGCCGTCAGGCGATCCCATCGGGTTTCGGCCTGACGCAGATTGACCACCACCGCATCCATCAGAACACGGTTGGCGTACCGTACCATCTCGAACAGCACCTGGTCCTTGTCCTTGAAATAGTAGGTCAGGATGCCTTGCGACATGCCGGCCTCGTGGCAGATGCGGGTCGTCGTCAGGCCTTTCAGGCCGTCGCGCAGGAAGATGCGGTGCGCCGCCTCGATCAGCTCGATCCGCCTGATGTCCTCGATGCGGGTTCTTTGTTTCTTTGCTCTGTTCGCCATGGTTTCGTATACTCGACGAAATTTTTGTACGCTCTAACAAATTTTTCTGTTGTCAAAAAGTTTTTGCCGCCTTAACCTCTCGGAAAGATGGACGCGATGCCCCGACCGCCTTCGGTCGACGGAGGCGATGCGCGTGAGCCTCCCAGTCAAACGGAGTGTCGATGACGTTGAATAGTTCCACCATGCGCGCTGCGGTCCTGGCGAAGTATGGCGAGCCGCTTGAGGTCGCCAGCGTGCCTCGCCCCGTCGCCGGTCCCGGCCAGATCCTGGTGCGGTTGCAGGCCTGCGGCGTCTGTCACACCGACGTGCATATCTGGCGCGGCGAGAGCGTTCCGCCGCACGCGCCTTCGCCTTTTGTCATGGGCCATGAGGGGATCGGCCGCGTCGAGGCGATTGGCGAGGGGGCGAGCGGCTGGGCGATCGGCGACCGCGTCGGCGTGCCCTGGATCCACGATACGTGCTGCCATTGCGACGAATGCCTGGATGGTTACGAGTCGTTTTGCCAGCACCATCGCGCGCACGGATTGAACGTCCCCGGCGCCTTTGCCGAATATGTCGTCTGCGATGCCAGGTTCGCAGTAGCGCTGCCCGAGACCGTCGACCCGGTGACCACCGCCCCGGTGATGTGCGCCGGCATCACCGCTTACGGCGCGGTGAAGCGGGCCGGGTTGAAGGCGGGGGAGAGTGCCATCATTTTCGGCTGCGGCGGCCTCGGCCTCTATGCGGTGCAGATCGCTAGCCGGCTTGGCGTCAAGGTGCTCGCGGTCGATCGCGACCTGGTGAAGCTGAAGATCGCCCGTCGCTATGGTGCGGCGGAAACCGAAATCGCCGACGACGGTTTGCCGTCACGCCTTGCCGCCAAAGGTGAAAAATATCACGCCTGCGTCAACTTCGCGCCGACCACCGCGACCTGGGACGCCATGGTCGCTGGCATCCGCCCTCGGGGCAGGATCATCGCCGCCGCCATGGTGTTCCAGCCCGTGCCGCTTATCCAGGAATGGCTGACGGCCACCGGCGTCGTCATCACCGGCACCAGCGTCGGCACCAGGCAGGAGATGCGCGAGCTGGTCGCCATGCACGCCAAACAGCCGCTCGAAACCGCGGTCGAGACCATCGGGCTGGACGAAGTCTCGGATGCACTCGCCGCGCTTGAAAGAGGCCAGTCGAAAGGCAGGTTCGTCATAAGCTTCGCGGAGTGATCGACAGTGTCCTGTGGCCTGGGGAGTGGCGCGCAGGGAGAGGTTTGCGGAAGCCTCGCCGTCAAGGATGGAATTCAGCTCAAACCATAACATCCAAAACAGGGGAAACGATCATGTCGAATTCAACGGACAGACTGAGAAATGCCGGAATTGGCCTGGCGCTGGTGCTTGCCGCCACGACGCCTGGCCTGAGCGCCGACCTCGGCGCCAAGGACGAGCCGATCAAGCTCGCCATGCTCGAATGGACCGGCGCCCACGTCTCCACGCACATCGCTGGGCAGCTGCTGCAGAAGCTCGGCTACAAGGTCGAATATGTGACCGCCGGCAACTTCCCGCAGTTTTCCGGTCTCGCCGACGGCTCGCTCAGCGCCTCGGTGGAAGTGTGGATGAACAATGTCGGTGACATCTATCCCAAGACGCTTGCCGCCAAGCAGATCGAGGACATCGGCAAGCTCGATCTGAAGACGCGTGAAGGCTGGATCTATCCGAAGTACATGGAAAAGGTCTGCCCCGGCCTGCCCGACTGGACGGCGCTCAACAAGCCGGAATGCATCCAGGCGTTGTCGACGCCGGAGACCGCGCCCAATGCGCGCTTCCTCGACTACCCCGCCGACTGGGGTTCGCGCGCGGCAACCATCATCGCCGACAACTCCATGCAATACACAGCCGTGCCCGCCGGTTCGGAAGGCGCCCTGGTGGCCGAGCTCGAATCCGCCGAGGCCGCCAAGACGCCGCTGATCATGATGTTCTGGGGCCCGCACTATGCTCTCGCCGAAAACGACGTCGGCTGGGTCTCCATGCCGCCCTGCAAGGAGCAGACCAACGAGCACTGCATCACCCCGCCCGATGTCGACAAGATCGTCTGGTCGGGCTTCGGCGCGAAATGGCCGGCGGCCTATGCCTTCCTCAAGGCCTTCAAGATGGACGCCAGCGAGCAGGAGAAGATGATGCTCGCTGTCGACAAGAAGGGCGAGGACCTCGATGCGGTGGTCAAGGCCTGGGTCGACAAGAACGAGGCGGTCTGGAAGCCCTGGGTCGAGGGCGCCAAGGGATAATCGGCCATGTGCCTCGCAAGGGCTGACAGCAATCGAAGCCCGGCTTCCGCGAAGCGTGGGGCCGGGCAGCCAACTCACGCGGGTGGCTTGCGATGAACAACGTAGCCCGTCCGGTAAAGCTCGCCTGCCGCAATGTCTGGAAGGTCTACGGCCGGCGGCCAGCCTACTATTTCGACTCGCGCGGCTATGTCATCGATCCCGATGCGCTGGCCGAGCGCCTGCGCGCCGAAGCGCATTTGCCGGCGGTCGTCGACGCCAGCTTCGAGGTGGCGACCGGCGAGATCTTCGTCATCATGGGCCTCTCCGGCTCGGGCAAGTCGACGCTGGTCCGCTGCCTGTCGCGCCTGGTCGAGCCGAGCGCCGGCGAAATCCTCCTCGACGGCAAGAACCTGCTCCAGGCCAGCGGCAAGGAGCTCATCGAATTGCGCCGCCACGCCATGGGCATGGTCTTCCAGAATTTCGGCCTGCTGCCGCATTTGAGCGTGCTCGACAATGTCGCCTTTCCCTTGAAGATCCAGGGCAAGCCGGCAAAGGAACGCGAAGCCCGCGCCCGCGAGATGGTGGCACTTGTCGGGCTGGAGGGTCGCGAGGCTTCCTTCCCGCATCAGCTTTCCGGCGGCCAGCAGCAGCGCGTCGGCATCGCCCGCTCGCTGGCCGTCGGACCGGAGCTCTGGTTCCTCGACGAGCCGTTTTCGGCGCTCGATCCGCTGATCCGCCGCCAGATGCAGGACGAGTTCCTGCGCCTGCAGCGCATGCTGAAGAAGACCATCATCTTCATCACCCACGACATCGCCGAGGCCTTCCGCCTGGCCGACCGGCTGGCGATCATGCGGGCCGGCAAGATCGTCCAGATCGGCCGCCCGGCCGACATCGTGCTCAATCCGGCCGACGACTATGTCGCGCAGTTCACCGAGGACATGCCGCTGCTGCGCGTCATCACGGCGGGCGACATCGCCACGCCTACCAACGGAACGGGGCTGCCCGAGCGGAGCATCGCCGCCGACACCAGCCTCGAAGCGTTGATCCCGCAACTGGCCTCCGGCGTGGCCGCCTTCACCGTGCCCGGTACAGGCGACAGCCCGCCGGCGGTGCTCGACGCCAGCGCGGTGCTTGCCGTGCTGGAGCGCGAACAGGCGAGGCGCACACGGTCATGACCGCGCCGGCCGCGACATTACGGTCCTCATCGAGGTTCGCAGTCGATCCGGCCCTCCTGCCCTGGTGCGGCCTGGCGCTGCTGACGGCGCTTTGCCTGCTGTTGAAGACGCAATTCCCCTGGCTGGTCAATTTCCCCAAGGAATGGACCCCGCCCCTGGCCGCCCACCTCAATGCGGTGACCGACGCCGTCGTCGCCGTTGTCCAGCCGGCGTTTCGGGCGCTGTCGGCCATGCTCGATGCGCCGATGCGCGGCGCGCGCCTGGCGCTCGCCTGGTTGCCCTGGCCGGCGGTAATGCTGGCGGTCGCCGCGCTCGCGTTGAAGTCGAGCGGCGGCCGGCTGGCGATCTTCGCCCTTTTCGCTCTCGCCTACATCCTGTTTGCCGGCTACTGGCCGCAGAGCATGAACACGCTGGCGCTCGTGCTGCTGGCGGTTCCGATCTCGATCGTGCTCGGGTTCCTGCTCGGCGTCCTTGGCTATGCCCGTCCGCGCCTGCGCCCAGTGCTGCTCGGCGCGCTCGACCTGATGCAGACCGTGCCGGCCTTCGCCTATCTCATCCCGCTCTTAATTCTGTTCGGCTTCGGACCGGTGGTCGGGCTGATCGCCAGCGCGATCTATGCCACGCCGCCGATGGTGCGAAACACGATGCTCGGCCTCGACCGCGTGCCGGACGCCATCAGCGAGGCCGGGCTGATGAGCGGCTGCACCCGTCGCCAGCAATTCTGGCAGGTCGAGGTGCCGACCGCTCTGCCGCAGCTTCTCGTCGGCTTCAACCAGACGACCATGGCGGCGCTGTCGATGGTCATCGTCGCCGCCATCATCGGCGGCTTCGAGGACATCGGCTGGGAGGTGCTGTCCTCGATGCGCAAGGCCGAGTTCGGTCAGAGCATTCTCTCCGGCCTGGTGATCGCGCTGCTTGCCATCCTCATCGACCGCCTCACCATCGGCTTTGCCAGGGAGCCCGAGGCCGGGCCGACGCGCGCCATGCGGTGGATGACGCCGCGTCGGCTGATCTTGTCGCTGCTGCTCGCTCTGGGCATCGCGGTCGTCATCCGCCTCGTCGCGCCGGAGGGAGCGTTGTTGCCGGAAACCGGGCTGCGTACGGAGATGGGCGCCGTCAACCAATGGCTGCTTGGGATCGTGCGCGACTATGCCTGGTTCTTCGACGGTGTCCGCAACGCGGTCCTTTATTGTCTGCTTCTGCCGCTGCGGGTCGGCATTTCGGGCTCCGCCACGCCGGCCATCTGGGGCTTCGCGCTGTCACCGGCGATGGCAGCCGCCTATTTCGCTCTCGTTCTCGCCGCGGCCGGGTTGATGCTGCGCGGCCTCGGCTGGCGGGCGGCCCTGGCGGTGCTGGCTGCGGGCCTCATCCTCTACACCGGGTTCCTCGGCCTTCCTTGGCCCGTCTTCATCCTCGCCGTTGCGCTGCTTGCCGGGCAGGTCGCAGGGCTGCGACTCAGCCTTTTCGCGCTTGCCGGCTTCGCGCTGATTCTGGTCAACGGGCTGTGGTCGCAACTCGTGCAGTCGCTCTATCTCTGCACGCTGGCGGTGCTGCTCTGCCTGCTTGTCGGCGGCGCGCTGGGGACATGGGCGGCGCACAGCGACCGCGTCTCGCGCATCCTGAAGCCGATCTGCGACGCGCTGCAGACCATGCCGCAATTCGTCTTCCTCATCCCGGCGCTGATGTTCTTCAAGGTCGGCGAGTTCACCGCGCTGATCGCCATCATGCTCTACGCCATCGTGCCGCCGATCCGCTATGTCGAGCATGGGCTGAGGCATGTGCGCGCCGACGTGGTCGAGGCCGTCGAGCAGATGGGCGCGACGCCGACGCAGACGCTGCTGCAGGCCAAGCTGCCGCTGGCGCTGCCGGTCGTCATGCTCGGCCTCAACCAGACCATCATGGCGGCCTTGTCGATGCTGGCGATCGCTGCCCTTGTCGGCACCCGCGATCTCGGGCAGGCGGTCTATGTCGCGCTCGGCAAGGCCGATGCAGGCATGGGCCTGATCGCCGGCCTGTCGATCGCCTTCCTCGCGATCCTTGCCGACCGGCTCATCCAGGCGGCGGTAAGGCAGCGGACGCCAGCCCCCTAGAGCGTTTCACCGTTTCATGGAAACGGCGAACCGCTCTATCTCTTTGTTTTTACGCAATTCCGGACGGAGGCTACGGCGAAGGCGCCGAGCCTAACCGTTACACACTTTTCCTGGAATTGCTCCAGAGCGGTTCACCTCTCGACGATCCGATAGGCTGACGAAAATATCTCGCTTGCAGGCGGATGGCCGAAGGTGCGCTGCGGATATTTCTGCATCAGCCCCTCGAATTGGCGCTGCGCGCGCACCGCGTATCAGGAGTTCGTTGGCCGTCATGCTGGCCAGCAGCGTATGGAAGTCGCCGGACAGCCTTATCGATTCGGGGCCGTCGCGGCCCTGGGCCCGTTCAGCCACAACCTGGCTGCGGTGCGCCACGTCTCGGATCGTGTCGCGGTGATGTATCTGGGACGCATCGTGGAGGAGGGTGCGGTCGACGAGGCATTCGACCGGCCGAAGCATCCCTATACGCGTTTCCTCCTCGACACGGTGCCCAACCTCGACCAGCCGCAGCGCGACCGCGTCTCGGCGGCGATCGACCTGCCGAGCCCGATCAACCCGCCGCCCGGCTGCAGCTACAATCCCCGCTGTCCGCTCGTCACCAGCCTATGCCGTAGCCAGGCGCCCGAGGTTCGCCCGTTGGGCGGCGCCCTGGTGCGCTGCCACAACACGTGGGCCGAGCGCCGCCGCGGGTGAGCCCGTCTTCCGTCTCGGGTGTCCGCGACCTCAATTGCCACCAGACCAACAAAGGAGTTCCAATGATCAGACCTCGTCATTTCATTGCCTGCTTCGTCGCGCTGCTGAGCAGCGGCGCTTCGGCGGAAGTGCTTCAAGAACGGAACATGCCGATGGACATTGCGCTCGAGCTTGCGCAGGGCGCCGTCAAGGCGTGCGCCGCGGACAATTACAACGTGTCGGCGGCGGTCGTGGACCGCGCCGGCGTCCTGCGGGCGCTGCTCCGGGCGGACAACGCCGGCGTCCACACACCCGACGCGGCGCGGCGCAAGGCCTATACCGCGGTCTCCGCGCGCGCGCCCACCAGCGCCATGGCCAAGAATGTCCAGGACAATCCCGGTGCGGCCCAGCTTGTCGCCATAGATGATTTCCTGATTCTTGCCGGCGGCGTGCCGGTCAGGATCGGCAATAGGACCATCGGCGCGGTCGGCGTCGGCGGCGTTCCCAGGGGCAATTTGGACGAGGCATGCGCGCTGGCGGCGATCAAGGAGATCGAGGGCAGGCTGAAGTAACCGGCCCGCCGTAGTCGTTCGTGCGAGGAGGACGCAGGGCGCCCCTCGTCGCGACCCGAAGGGAATGCGCCCGCCAGGGCGCCGACCGAAGCCGGCGCTTGTGCCGATGCCGAGGACGATGTCCGTATGCGGGAAGGCCCGAGCCGCGCTCCCGCCCCATTCCGGCCTTTTCGCCATGCGATAGAGCGTCCGCTAGCCGCTCGCTCCTTTTGCCCGTGACAAGATTTCCGGTTGAGCCGCCGGCGATAGGGCGATAGGTTATGCTGCAGTGCACAATAAACCCTGGCCGGGCCGCACGTTGGCGAGCGTCGGCAGCGAAGGCTCAACGGGCGAAAAATCCGGCATGAAGATTCCGAAATCCAATCTGCTCGATCCGGAGGCAAACAAGGCCTATGGCGCCTTTGCCGTCATGGTTTCCGTCTTTGCCTTTGCCTATTCCAGCAGTTTCGGCCAGGTCCTGATCCTTGCCTATTACGCGGTCTGGCTGCCGCTGCTCTTTGTCGACTACAGGCGCTTCACCTGGAACCTCTCGAGCGCCTGGTTGCCGGTACTCTTCGCGACCTATGTCTGCCTGTCGGTCTTCTGGTCGCAGGCTGCCGGCACTAGCGCGCGTGCGGCGGTGCAATATTCCTCGCACATCGTCTGTGCCTATATCGCGGCCCGCACGATCAGCGTCCGGACGCTGGTGCTGGGCTCGTTGATCGGCATCTTCGTCGTCCTGCTCTATTCACTGAAAGTCAACGCTTACGCGCTCGACACGATCGACGGCACCTTCAATTTCGTCGGCGCTTTCGCCTCCAAGAACCAGGTCGGTTTCTTCTCGTCGCTCGGCATCTTCTTGTCCATCGTCTTCCTCATGTTCTACCGGCGCAACTGGCTGAGCTTCTTCTGGACCGCACCTATCATCCTGATGTCGGCATACATGCTGGTGATCGCCCACTCGGCGACATCCGTCGCCTCGCTGCCGGCAGTGCTCGGCATCGTTATCTTGCTCACCATGAGCAGGGTCCTGTCGCGCCGTTACCGCCGTGTGCTGTTCGTGGTCGGCGGCGGCGCGCTGGTGGCCGGCGTGGTGGCCGCGCTGAACCTTGGCCTGCTGGACTTCGTGCTCGGCATCTTCGGCAAGGATTCGACGCTCACCGGCCGCACCTACCTCTGGCAGCAGGGTTGGGAGGCGGCGCAGTTGCATCCGTTGCTCGGCTACGGCTATGCCGCCTACTGGGTGCAAGGCTTCGCCGATCCGGAACGGTTGTGGGCGGAGTTCTACATCACGACCCGTACCGGCTTCCACTTCCACAACACCTATATCGAAACCCTGGTCGAGATCGGCTTCGTCGGCGTCACCATGCTGGCGCTGATCATCCTGCGCGCCTTCTATGGCCATATATCGAAGGTGGTATTCGGCGCCTGGAACGCCGATTCGGTGGTGCTCGCCGGCGCTGTCGGGCTGATGCTGATCCGTTCCTTCTTCGAGGTCGAGATCCTCGGCCCTTACTTCATGGCCTCCTTCGTCGTCTACTACGGCCTGTTCAAGCTGAGCCCGATGCCGGCCGCCCGGCGACGGCGGGTTGCCATCCCGGTCCAGGATGAAAAGCCGGCCGCCGGCCACATGCCCGCCCCGGTCTGACCGACTGCAACTGGGAAAAGTGGCGGGGCGGGTTCCGTCGGGAAAAGCTGAACCGCTCCAAGGTCTGTTGAGATTCAGGTCAGGCCGAGCCGGAGTCGAAGACGGGCGCGAAGCGACCAAAATGATGGCTTCCGAGAACCGGAGCGGAGCGTACTTGAGGTCCGTGAGCACCGGCCTACGCCGACCGCAGCCTTAATTGCCACGCCACTCTCATGTCATGGATGCTTCGGCCGGCGAAGGCCGGAAGCGCAGGAAGCCGCCGTTCGCAGGCCGGCATCGCCTGATTCTCAACAGACCTTAATGCATGTTGCCCAAAAGTGCGCAGCGGTTTTGGGAGAACGACATACATAAAGACAAAGATCTAAAACGCGTCGCCTGAATCCGCTTCAGCGCGACGCGCTTTACGCCACGGCCCGCGAGCGCTGCATCTGCCGCTGCAGGAAGCGGCGCACCGGCTCGTCATAGATGCGGGTGGCTATATCGGCGATGACGATGACCGCAGCGGCCATCAGGAAGCCGAACCAGGGATGGTGCGCGAACGGGTCGACCGAGACCGCCTTGCCGGCGCCGGCGATGATCATCAGCATCGGCGTGTGGATGATGTAGATCGGGTAGGAAATCCGCCCCAGCCAGCCATAGAACCCCGCCAGTCGCGGAGCGGTCGGCGCCACGGCGCCGGTCACCACCATGATCGGGAAGACGATGGCGACAGAGGCGAGGTCATAGGCGACGCGCCCGGCAGCGCCCGCAGGCGCGATGGCAAAGACGATCAGCGTGAGCAGGATCGCGGCCTCGACCCACCAGCCCCGCCGCAGGAAACCGAGGCCGTCCTGATAGCGCGCCATCGACCGGCAGAGCAGCACGCCCAGGAAGAAGGAGAACGACACGCGCGGCAGCCCGCTGACGATGGTCTTGCCGGTCATGCCGAAATCGAGCGTGCCGACGACCACAGAGGCGACGATCAGCAGCACGAGGCTGACGGCGATCAGCGCTGTCAGCACGCGCCGTGACAGCAGGAAGAAGACGGCGACATAGGCGACGTTGACGATAAGCTCGAAGAACAGCGACCACGAAGCGGGATTAAGCGGAAAGATCGTATGGTAGGCCTCGCCGACCAGCGGAATGAAGAACATGCCGGTCGTCAGCTGCATGCCGATCTCGGATATTGGTATGTATTCGGCCGGCATCAGCCTGTTCTTGACCAGTAGGTAGAAGAAGCCGAGCAGCGTGCCGGCGAGATAGAGCGGATAAAGCCGGATCAGGCGGATGGCCACGAATGTGCCGAAGCCCATGCCGTTCTCGATCTTGCGGTCATAAGCGTGGGCGATGACGAAGCCGCTGAGCAGGAAGAACAGGTCGACCGCGAGATAGCTCGAAGGCAGCACCTTGCCGTCGGCCAGGAACGGCGAGAAGTGATAGAGCATCACGCTGATCGCGGCCACGCCGCGAATGGCGTCGAGATTGAGGTAGACGTGACGCGGGGCGGCGGGCTGCATTCTGTGCCTTCAAGCGGTCCAAACAGATCGCTCGCCCGCACCTTGGCGCGAACGAGCCTGCCATGTTCCTCCCGCCTCCGTGACACAGGCCTCGCTCAGCAAGGCCTGTGCGGTGGCGCTATTGGCTGGCCGTCGGCGCCAGCTTGACCTTGATCACGTCGCCCGGCAGCACCGGCGTGTCTTCCTTGGCCTGGACCTCGCTGGTCTTGCCGTCGGCAACGCGCAGCAGCGAGTAGAGCAGGGTCGGTTCCTCGCTGCCGGTGATGGAAGCCATCGTCGCGGGATCCGACGCCTGGGCGATCAGCCCTTTCTGCATGGCCGTCCTCAGCGTCGCCTCGTTGAGGTCCGCTTCGGCCTGCTGCCGGCTGGCGGCCAGGTTGGAGTTAAGCGTGTTGCGGGCGTCGATGGCGTCCTGCTCAGCCTTGCTGATCGACTGCTTGGCGGTGAGGATGGCTGTTTCATAGTCTAGGATCTTGCCCTGCAGGTCGGCCACCGACTGTTTCGAATCAAGCAGGCGCGCATTGGCGACCAGGCCCTTCTGCGCCAGCGGACCGATGCTGGTGAGCTGCTGCTGCGCCAGATCCACCTGCTGCTGCTGGTTGGCGATCTTCTTCTCCAGCGATTCGATTTCGCCCTGCAGGACACCCTTCAGGTCGTCGAGCGCGTCCAGCTTCAGCTTCAGCGCCTTCTGGTCGGCCGTGAGGATCTGCATTTCGTCAGAGGCTATCGCCTGCACGCGCGGGTCGCCCTCCACCTCCTTCGGCACGTCGAAGCTCTCCTTGCCGGCGAGCTCAGCATCGATGCGGGCACGCTTGACGAGCAGCCGCAGCCGCTGGTCGTCATAGATGTCGAAACTACCCTTGGCGGTGACGAGGTCCTTGCCGAGCTGAGGGCCGTAGTCGGCGCTGCGCCGGATGCCGCCGGCGATGCTCACCGCCTTCAGCACCGTCAGGTCGGGCACATAGGGAAACTGGCCGGGGTTCTGCACTTCGCCCGAAATGTAGAATGGCCGGAACTGCGCCATTTCGACCGAGGCTTCGGGTTTGTCGGGCAGCGCCAGCTTGCGCTGCAGCGCCAGCCCGATCGCCGCCGCGATCTCCGACGTCGTCTTGCCGGCAGCCTGCATCTCGCCGACGAACGGCACCGAGAGCGTACCGGCAGGGCCGACCGAATAGTCGCCATTGATGGCCGACCAGTCGCGGAACGTGCCGTCGACCGTCTGCCACTCGGCGACACGGATGTTGAGCTTGTCCTGGGGACCGAGACGATAGTCTTCGGCCGTCGCCATCTGCGGCGTCGCAAGACACATCACAAGCGCCACGGCCGCAAAGCGGCTGGGCGCCTTGGAAAGGAGTCCGAAGGGGTGTTTTCTCAAATGAACGTTTCCGATCCGCGTTGGCCCCATCCGCCCGATGAGATCACTGCCGGACGCCTGCCCCGGGTTTGGCGGGGCAGGTCCGTCGGTCAATAGCTGCCGCGCGACATCCACACGGCAGGCACGGTCTTCACGATGATGCGAATGTCCTCGACCATCGACCAGTTCTCGACATAATGGCGATCGAAAGCGACGCGCGTGTCGTAGGACACGTCGTTGCGTCCGCTCACCTGCCACAGCCCCGTGAGGCCGGGGCGCGACTTCAAATAGTAGACGGCGGCGCTGCCGTAGATTTCAAGCTCGTCGCGCACGACCGGGCGCGGCCCGACCAGGCTCATATCGCCCTGCAGGATGTTGATGATCTGCGGCAGCTCGTCAAGGCTGAGCTTCCGCAACACCTGGCCGACACGCGTCACGCGCGGGTCGTTCTTCAGCTTGCGCGTCGCCGCCCATTCGGCAGCAGCGTCCGGATTGGCGGCCAGATGCGCGTGGAGCACCTTCTCGCCATCCTGAACCATGGTGCGGAACTTGAGGCAGGCGAAGATCCTGCCGCCGCGACCGATTCGCTTGTGGCCGTAGAAGATCGGACCGCGGTCGGAAAGCTTGACCAGCAGGGCGACCATCAGGAAGAGCGGGCTGAGCAGAACCAGGCCCGTCAGGGAACCGACGATATCGAAACTGCGTTTGAGCAGACCGCCGATGGGGGGTGGAAAATCAATGCCAGCCTGCGAAAAACCCGCATTGGCCGACTTGGCGACGTCCCTCATGCAAAAGCTCCATACGTTGAACGGATGGTTTACGGCACGATATCAAAAAAATGCTGCAGCGCAACACACAATTTCCCATCTGGATGAAATGTTCACGTCATGAATTGATTAAATAATAAACGTACCCTGCTCATAATTTGGCCTTTGTGGCATGTTTATGACGAGATGAGAGAAAATCGAGGAAATGTAGTGCGCCATTTGGGCCGTTTTTGGACAACGCATTCTTTGCTGCAGACGATTGGCGGTTGCATGGCGGCCGAATCACTCGCGTGGGTAAGTTCCTAGCGTAAAATACTAATTAATATTTTGAGTTTTACTGTAGTAGGTTTAGCGATCTTGAATGTATGGCGGTGCCCGAGTGTGCGTCGCAGCATGGTAGAGTCGATCCCGCAAAACCATTGGAAATCTCCTGCGCCTGGCCTTGCTGCGAAGGTCTCGCCTTAATAGAGTCGCAAACTGTTTCTGTCATAGTCTGGATGGGTCAGAAAGGCCGGAAGCAACCGGCCGAATTGGGCAGCCAGAAATAGCTCTTTGGCGGAACGGGGAGTTGCGCGGGTGGGTAAGTCAGTGCTTTTGCGCGCTCGTGCCGGTTGACGGGACGACGAGCATGTCTTTGCCAAAATTCATCGTCGGGATGATATTCGCACTCGCGATCGTGGTCGGCTGGTCTTACTTCGACGGCGCGTCGCTTGGCACCATCATCATGCGTGCCGTCATTTGCGCCGTCATTATTCAGCTGGGTTATTTCCTTCTGGTCTTCGCCATGGTTGCCAGGAACAGGCCGATGCCCGCCGACAGGGCGCGAGAGGCCGACCGCGGCATCAAGGTGGCCGAGGGCGAAAAGCTAACCGCCAGGCGCGGCAGCGTCCGCTGATTGTTCAGTCGGCACCGGGAGCGGCGCCTTGTCGGCCAGCGTTGCGGGTTCCGGCCCGGCCCCTTCGCCGGAGAGCATCCTGGCTAGCCGGCTGCCCGGCTTTGCCTTCAGCCGCTGATATTGCCCGACCTCGACGATACGCCCGTTCTCGATGGCCACGACCCAGTCGGCGAAAGCGATCATCGATGGCCGGTGCGCGATGGTGAGGATGGTCATCTGGCCCCGCAGTTCCTCGATCGATTGGGCGATCAGCGACTGATTCTGCCAGTCGAGCGCGCTCGTCGCCTCGTCGAGGATGAGCAGCGAGGGCTTGCGCAACAGCGCCCGTGCCAGCGCGATGCGCTGACGTTCGCCGCCCGAGAGCCTGACACCGCGGTCGCCCACCACCGTTTCCAGCCGCCGGTCGAGCCGCTCGACGAAGTCGGCCGCATGCGCCTTGCGCAGCGCCGCCCAAAGCTTCTCGTCGCCGGCCTGCGGCGCCGCCAGGCGCAGATTGGCGGCGATCGTGTCATGCAGCAGGAACACGTCCTGCGGCACATAGGCCACCTGGCTGCGCCAGGCCCTGCGATTTTGCACGGTGATCTCGACACCGTCCGCCAGGATAGTGCCATGGGTTGGCTCGAGCAGCCCAAGCAGCATGTCGGCGATCGTGCTCTTGCCCGAGCCGGACGGACCGATCAGCGCCGTCACCTTGCCGGCGGGAAGGCCGAAGGTGATGTCGCTGACCACCGGCTTACCGTCGCCATAGGCAAGCGAGACGTCGCGGATGTTGAGGCCGCTGTCGAGCGACAGCCTTGCGTTCTGCGCGCCATCGCCCGGCTCCATCTCGCGCTCGGCGTCGAAACGTGCCTGCAAGGCCTGCATGGCGGTGTAGGCCGGCAGGTTGATCAGCATTTGCTGTGCCTGCACCTGCATATCCATGAAGCGCGGCGCGACCCGCATGAAGACCAGAAGCAGCACGACGATTTCCGCAAGCGACAGGTGGAAGCGCACCAGCGCGACGTAGATGAACAGGCTGAGCCCGATGACGCTCGCCACCTGGAACAGCGCGGTGCCGACGGTGCTGTTGCGGACATAGGCTACGTTGTCCGCTTTCATCTTTTCGAGCGTCGCGCGGAGCTGCGCGAAATAGCTGGCCTCCACGTTCAGGCTCTTGGCCACCTTGATGCCGCCAAGGAACTCCGAGACCGTGCGGTACTGCTCCTGGCGGCTGCCGGTCAGAACGCGGCCATAGGCGGTGGCGCGCGCACGGAAGGGCTGCAGCGCAACGAACAGGATCACGCCGATGAGGATGGCGAAGGACGTCATCACCGGCGAGATGAACAGCGACACCACGAGATAGCCGGCAAGCAGCAGCGCCGTCTGGGCGAGCATCAGCAGCGAGAAGGCGGCCGCCTGAACGCGATCGATGTCGCCGGTCAGCGCATGATCGAGATCGGAGCTGCGCATGCGGGTGAAGACGCCCCAGCGCGCCTTGCCGATGCTCTCGAACAGGTTCATGCGCACGCGGTTGACGAAGTCGTAGAGCAGCCGCGCCATGTAGAGCGACTTGAAGCGGTTGAACATCGCCTGCAGCGCGACCAGGGCGACGAGCAGGCAGAGCACCGTCGCAAGTGATAGTGTCCCATCGGGCTCCAGCCAGCGCAAAGCGTTCGGCACCCGGACGGCGAAATCCTGGTCGGCATTGCCGATCAGATGCAAGAGCGGGATCAAAAGCAGGATCGAGAGGCCTTCGGTCAGGCTTCCGAGGATCAGGAATGCTAGCGCCGTCAGCGTGCGCTGCCCGCCTATATGCGCCATCATGCCGCCGAAGCCGGCAACATCCCGCAAAAGCGACAGGCGAAGTTTTGAGGACCAGGCCATGCCTCTGCTCACCTTGCCTGTGCGCCGGCCGCCGGATCGCGCTCGATCAGGGCGACGGCTTCATCGATCCGCTCCAGACCTGCCGGCACGTCGAGCCGGCTGACGCCGATCCGGGCGGCAAGCTGCGCGCATTGAGCGAGATGCGTGGACGCGAAATCGCCGACCAGCGCCTGCCGGCCGAACCGGGTGACGTAGGAGAACTTGATGGTCGCTGCCAACGCGCCGGCGCCCGGCAGCGGCGTGATCGCCGCCTGCTCGCCGCGCTCCAGCACATAGATCCGGGCCGCCGGCACGGCTTCGCCGGAAAATCCTTTTTGCAGGCGATGCTGCGCTTTCTCGATCTGCGGATGCACCTGCGGCCGCACCTCCGCTTGTCCGATCCGGATGACGTCGGCGGCATCCGCGGCAAGCTTGAGCTGCGGAAAACCGGGCAGGATCATCGGCCGTGAAGGATCGGACAGGTCCAGCGCCACGACATCGTCGGTAAGCAGAAGGTGACCGGCGCGGATCATCGCGCCCGCCGTGGTCGACTTGCCGGCGCCCTTGTCGCCCATGAAGATCACGCCTTGCCCGTCCACGGCGATCGCGCTGGCGTGCAGGACAAGCAGACGGCGCTGATGCAGGGTGAGCGCCAGCACCGGACCCAGAAGCGGAAAGGCCAGCAGCGGATCGTCGATACCCGGCGCCGGATCGACATCGATCCTGGAAGCATCGCTGATCAGAAAGGTGCCGACGGCTTGCCAGGACAGGTATTGGCGCGTCGGCTCGAAACGAAAGGCCGTGGCGTTCGGCGATGCGGCCTCCGGAAAATCGATCGGCCCAACAGCGATCTCGATGTCCGATGTTGCCGGCGCGGTCGGTTCCAGCTCCGGCAAAATCACTTCGGACCCGATCGTCAGGCCGTACGCCTTATAGAAGCGCCGGGCACGTCCCTTTCGAATGGCCGCTTCGACGGCGGAGCCAGGCCTCGTGGCAAGAGAAGCGACCGGAGGGTTCATGCAGGGCTTCCATCCCGTTGGACCTGCCGCAGCCACAGCGACAGCGAGGCCGACCGCCAGATATGCTGGACATCGGGCAGCGTCGCCTGCTCGGGCCGCCGCAGCATGCGGGCATAGACGGCGTTCACTTCGGGCAGATTGACATAGGGGGCGATCAAGTCGCTGTCCGACACCAGTAGCCTGTCCAGGAGATCGCGATGGTTGACGATCATGCCTTTGACCAGGCTGGCGGTAAAATCGATCTTGTCACGCCGCCACTGCACCGCCGGTGGCAGCACGCCTTCCATCGCCCGGCGCAGCACATGGCGGCCGAAGCCGTTGTGCAGTTTTTCCGCGCCCGGCAATGCCAGGCAGAACTCGACCAGCGGTTTGTCCCAGAATGGATAGCGTGGCTCGATGCCGAAATTGGCGGCGGCCTTGTCGAGGACCTCGAAGGCGTGCGGCACCAGGCCGGTGGACAGAAGCCAGCGATGCGTCAGCGCTTCGCTGGTACTGACATTGGCGGGCATGTAGCCGGCGCGATGGAAACGCTCGGCGAGGTCGGTGCGCCTGGCAAGCTCCGGATTGACCAGTCCCGCCCAGGCGGCGCGCGGCGCGTGCAGTGGTCTGCGCCGCAGCTTGCCGAGGAAGCGTTTGGCCATCGCTCTCATCCTGGCAACCCGCCAAGCCGGCCCGTAGGCGGCGAGGAACTTGAAATACAGAGATAGCATCCCCTCGCCATAGGTCTTGGCGGCGCCGTGCAACTCGCGCCACAGGTCTAGCCACCTGCCGCCATGGGCGAGTTCATGTAGGTGCCCATAGCCTTGCGATACGACCTCGTCGCCGCCATGGCCGTCGAGAAGCACCTTGACGCCCTTGACGCTCGCGGTGCGATAGATGCTGCGGGTCAAGGACAGGCCGGGCGCCAGGAAAGTCCCTTCCTGTTCCTCCAGAATGCGCTCAAACTCGGCGAAGGGCGCATAGTCGCCGACGGCAATCAGTGTGCCGTCGAGCTGATATCGGTCAAGCACCGCATCGATGAAGGGCTGCTCGTCCATCGACGAACCTTTCTCGAAGACCAGCGAGAAGGTTTTGAGCTTCGGCTTCTGAGCCGCCGCTGCTTGAAGTCCGGCCACGCAGGCGATCGAGGACGAATCGAGGCCACCGCTCAGCATTGCGCCGACGGATGGCGTGCCGCGCATCCGGTTCTGCACCGACTGGGAAAAAAGATGCCTGAATTCCTCGGCCGCATCCGAGCGCAGCGGCTTTGCCGAAGGCTCGATCTGCCAGTAGCGACGAAGCGTCACCTGGCTGCCCGTCACCGTCAGGGTGTGGCGGGCCGGCAGGCGGAAGATTTCGGCATAATGGGTTGACTGCGGATCGTCCGGCAGGCCGGCGAGGAAGCCGGAAATCTGATGCTCGCTGAGATTCCTGCCGACGCCATCCAGGGTAAGCAGAGGGCCGATCTCGGAGGCGAACGCGAAGCGCCTGGCGGTCGAGTGATAATAGAACGGCTTGACGCCGAAATGGTCGCGCACGCAAAACAGCGCCCGGCGCTCGGCATCCCAGATCGCGAAGGCGAAATCGCCTTGCAGATAGGTCGGACAGGCCTCGCCCCATTTGAGATAGGCGCGCATCAGGAGCATCGCGTCGGCGACTGGCCGGTCGCGTATGCCGAGCCGCGCCAGAAGCTCGTCGCGGTTGTCCAGCCGGCAATCGGCCGTGATGGCGAGCTTGCCTCCGGCCATGGTCAGGGGGCCGGGGCCGTCCTCGCCCGTGGTGTCGAGCCAGGCATGGCCAAGCGCCGCACTTCTGTCCGTCCACCACGAGCTGCCGTCGCGCGCCCGGTGGCGCATGCGCGCCAGCATCTGCTGGATGTCGGCTGCCGCGGCGGGCCTGCCGTCCTGTCTGAGCAGAATTCCGGCGACGCCGCTCATGGGCCTATTGCCCGTGATCGACGAGATGGGCGAAGCCATCGATCGAGCCGCCAAGCACGATGTGGTTGCCGCTGACCAGCCACGCATGCGCCTTGAGCTCGACGCCGGTGTCGCGCTCGATGCCGATGCGGATCTTGGAAGCATTGCCCTGGCGGGCAAGCAGATATTGTCCGGCGAGCGCCTGGGTGAGGCAGCTGGCGCCGGGCACGAACCGTGCAGCGGCGGCAACGCCCCATGCGACGCGCCGCAGATCGGCGATACCGGCGTCATTCCTTGCCTCCAGCCGGTTCACCAGAATGCGCACGCGGTTATAGGAGGAGAGTGTCAGCCCCAGCCGCACGGCGCTGACCACCGCCAGACAGTGCGCCAGAAACAGCATCTCCGGGCCGCTCAGCGAGAGGACCCTAGGCCAGTTCCTCATGGTGGAGCCTCGCAAGCCCGGCTTCGAGCAGCCCCTTGAGCAAGCCTTCGACATCGGCCTTGCAACGTTCGGCATCGACGTCATAGCGCGCGAGCACCGCGCTTTTTATGTCGACGATCGGTCGCGGTTCCTGGATCAGCTCCCAGATGTAGGCGCCGACGCCGTTCAGGCTGTAGTAGATGTTGGATTTGAGATGGAGCAGCGCCAGTCCGTTGCCGAATTCGCAAGCCACCGCATCGCCGGTCGCGACCACGCGGTCATGGTCCGATGGGTTCCAGTGCATCCTAAAACCTCATTGTTTGAACGCCATGCGTGACCTGGATCGGGATCGGTTGCCTGCGATCGCCCGGCCAGGAAGCCGGGGGATACGAGCCCCCGGCCCACTGTTCAAAAGAGAACGCCCGGAGCCACAACTGCGACAACCCCAGGCGCCTGCAAGCTCAGGAGAAGGTGAGCTCACCGACCGGCGTGTGCGCGGGAAATGCCGCGTCCAGCGCCGTCGTGCCGGAGGCACCCTGCGTGATCGTTTCGATCGAACCATGAACCGTCAGGCTGGGGGTCTCGTACTCTTGCTTTTCAACATTCTGTTCCATTCTACTCTCCAACTGAGGACTGGAAGCGGCGTCAGAATGCCGCCAGCATACTGCTATGCTGCGTTGCAATTGCTGCACGGCAACATTTATGAGTCAAGCGTGATTTACCTTGCATTAATCAATTCTTGGTTGCGCCGGCATCCGCCGATGATGGAGCGGCAGACATTCCCATTTTAGGCGGATGTCATCCGGTAGCTAGGCGGCGCATCTTTGCCGTTTAAGTAAGCGTATGATTTATTTGCAATAACTTCATAAGCTCAAATACCTGTCTCACGACCGCGGGGAGAATGCTGCAGAAAGTATCGATTGCCGGCTTACGTCACCGCAGTCGGATCTGTCTTCAAAAGTGATCGGCGAGATGGCGAATATGAACGCTAAGGTTGCAGGGGCGAGGCCGCTTCGGAAGGCGCTGGATGGCTGCCCTGATTTTTGGCGATGCTTTTCTTCGCAGTTGCGGTATAAACGCCGCCGCGGGCGGTTTTGCGGAGAAACGACAACGGGGCATGGCCGTGCAGGACGCTTCTTACGACAGGCTGCGTGCGGCCGGCTGCGCCGACGAAGTCGCCTATGTACAGGCCTGTCTGCGGCTGTTCTTCAACCCGGCTGCGGGAGCCGTCGATCATGGCCGCATGCCGGTTCCGGCAATCTCGGTGGCCAACGTCGCCGACATCGCGAGGTTGAACAAGGTCGCTGTCTTTTTGCTCAAGGCTCTGGCGCGGGCGGCGACCGGCGCGGCGCCTCCCGAACTGCTCGCATGGCTCGAAGCTTATCGCCGGCGCACTCTGTCGATGAACGCCGCCTGCATCGGCGATTCGATCGCCATCCATCAGGTGCTGCGTGACAGGCAGGTAGACTTCGTCTTCCTGAAGGGGCCGCTGCAGCAGCAATTGCTCTATGGCGATCATTTCATGAAGCCGTCCGGCGACGTCGACATCCTGGTTTCGCCGTCCGGTTTCTCGGCAGCTCGCGAGGCCCTCCGCTCGGCCGGCTATGAGGTCGCGGGCAAGTCCCGTTCGGTCTGGTGGGTGCGTTTCCTCGGCGAGCAGCACATGGTCCGCGACGACGGCGTGCGGGCCGCCACGGTCGATCTCCATTATCGGCTGCAGCAGCCGGGTTCGCCAAGTCCGCGCGATATCGACTGCTTCCTGCGCCGCAAGCGCGAGGTCAAGGTGGCCGGCGCCGCCATGCCGCTGATTTCGGCATCCGACACGTTGCTTTTGTCCTGCATCAGCGTCGCCAAGGCCTTCTTCAATCGCGAGCCTTGCGCCGGCTATGTCTGCGACGTCAGAGCCGCGGCCAGCCGGCTGAACGAAGCCGAGCAGCAGAAAGTGCTCGACCATGCCGCCGAGCAGGGCCTCGCCGACACGCTGCTGCTCGGTCTGCGCGCGGCCGATGTCCTGCTGGGCGGTACCGCCACGCTGCTTTCGGATCGCGCCACACGGATCCTGGCGCGCATCGACAATGCCGACCTTTTCCACATGGTGATCGCGCCCTGGCTGTCGTCGCTGTGCTGGCCGCAGCGGCGCACAGTGCTGTGGGAGCTCTGCGGCCGCGAGCCCGTGCGCTATCTGGCCGAGGCCGGCTGGGCGGCCTCCGCCGATCTCAGCCGGCGCATCTTCGAGCGGCCGGCCACCACGCCGGCGCGGGGCAACGGATGAAGACCGGTTTTGCATTCATGGGCGGGCTGTCACTCACGCAATCGAAAGGTGAATCATGCCCGTGACGACCCCCAGGGTCTGCGTCATCATCGCCGCCCGCAACGCGGCGCGGACCATACCGGTCGCCATCGCTTCGGCTCTGCGCGAGGCGGAGGTGGCGGAGGTCGTCGTGGTCGACGACGCCTCCACCGACGACACGCAGTATGTGGCGCGGGCCGCCGATGACGGCAGCGGCCGGCTCAAGGTGATGCGTCTCGATGTCAATCGTGGTCCGTCCTTTGCCCGCAACGCCGCCATCCAGGCCTCTGTTTCGCCTTTCATCAGCATCCTCGACGCCGACGATTTCTTCCTCGAAGGTCGTTTCCGCCGGCTGTTTGACGGCGCCGACTGGGATTTCGCGGCCGACAACATCATGCTGATCAGGGATGATGCCGCGGCCGATCCCACCAAGGTCTCGGCTCCGTCCTTTGCGCCCGAACCGCAATTTCTCGATTTCGAGCGTTTCATCGACGGCAACATTTCCCGCCGCCGCGTCCAGCGCGGCGAACTGGGCTTCCTCAAGCCGGTGATCAGCCGGGCATTCCTCGAGCACCACGGGTTGAGCTATGACGAAAACCTGCGGCTCGGCGAGGATTACGAGCTCTATGCGCGCGCGGTCGCCTGCGGAGCGCGTTTCAAAATCATCAAGTCCTGCGGCTACGGCGCGATCGTTCGTGCCGATTCGCTGAGCGGCCGCCACCGGACGCAGGATCTGAAACGGCTTGCCGATGCCGACCTGGCGCTGCTGGCGCTGGGCAACCTGCCGGAGGGTTCGAAGGCCGCATTGCGGCGCCATGAGCGCCATGTGCGCGACAAATACCGGCTGCGCAATTTCCTCGACGTGAAGGCGGAGCGTGGCCTGGCGTCGGCCGCGGCCTATGCCTTCGCCAGCCAGTCCAACCTGATCCCGATCATTCGCGGCGTGGCCGCCGACAAGCTGGACGCTCTCTTCCGTCGCGCAGGCATTGCTGCAAAGCAGCAGGTGCCGCCGATGCGCTTCCTGATGCAGGCAACAAGTGCCGCAAAGGAATGATCGGACAAAGGCGCCAGCTGTTCCCAAAAAAATCCGCTTTCCGAAACTATGAGGTTGCCTAGTTACTCCGAGAATGGCACTCTATGTTGCGGTGCAGCAATTTCGAAAGACCGATCGAATGGCTTCGATTTTCGGCTTCAGATCCAGGGACCCGGCCCGTGACCGGCAGACTGATCTCCAGCGGCTCGACCGTCTGGCGAAGCTGTTCGACCAGATCAGCGCCGAGATCGAAGCGGAAAAGACCGGGCTGGAGAACCGCTATCGGTCGACGGCGACCAACGCGGCTTTCCTGGTCGAGGCAATGGAGAACGGCTCCGCGTCGACGGATAAATCGTCGGACGTCAGCGCGATGACCGGCGCGATCCTGAATTACGAGCGGCGCATTGCCGAGCTCACGCGCCAGAAAGGTCTGATGAAGGAACTGCGTCATTCACTCGACGCGATTGTCGACGACAGTGCCGGGCAACCCGGTTCGCAGCCCGGACAGGCAAGGTCTGCGGGAAGAGGCTGACAGCGCATCCAGGCGGCGTCATCGGTACAAGACACTGGGTCATCGGACACTGGGTCATCGGTAGAAGACATTAGAGAGGAGTCCAAAAGGGCGGAGGATCAGAAGCGGCTCTCTGGAGGCGGGCCAGGAATGACTTTGGGTTGGGGCGGACAGCACAAAGGTAAGATGTCATGAACGCATATCCGAACGACACCTCCACCGTGGCTGCTTCCAGCATGCCGCGCGCGCATACGAATAGGTCAACGAGCCTGCACCTCTGCCTCGCGGGCGCGTTGCTTGCGGCTGCGGCCGCTATTGTGGCCCCACCGCATCCGGCGCATGCCGAGGAGATGCAGAGCGCGCCGTCCTTCGTCGACAATTTTTCGAATTTCGACCGTTCGCGCTGGTTCGTCTCCGACGGCTGGAACAACGGCAATCATCAGAACTGCACATGGTCGAAGGACCTTGTCCGGCTTTCCGACGGCGTGCTCTCGCTGAGCTTTGAAAAACGCAAGCTGAAGGATCGCGAGTTCGCCTGCGCCGAGGTCCAGACCAAGCAGCGCTATGGTTACGGCGTCTATGAGGCGCGGATGAAGACGGATACCGGATCCGGCCTCAACGCCGCCTTTTTCACCTATATCGGGCCGCAGGACAAAAAGCCCTGGGACGAGATCGACTTCGAGATCCTCACCAAGGACCCGACCAAAGTCCAGGTGAACAGCTACATCCAGGGCAAGCCGAAGAACGGCAAGCTGGTCGATGTCGAAGGCGGCGCCGACAAGGGCTTCAACGATTACGGCTTCGTCTGGGAAAAGGACCGGCTGCGCTGGTATGTCAACGGCAAGCTGGTCAACGAGGTGACCAATCCGGACGAATTGCCGACCAATCCGCAAAAGATATTTTTCAGCCTGTGGGGCAGCGACAAGCTGACCAACTGGATGGGCGCCTTCGCCGATCCCGGCCGCAAGGTAACGATGCAGGTCAAGCGCATCGCCTTCACCGCTTTGGGCCAGCCATGTCAGTTCCCGGAATCGCTGGCATGCAGCATAAGTAACAGCAACTAGGCATGATCCCCAAACCGGGAACCGGTTTTGGGATAAGATCATGCGGAACATCTGGGCCCACGAAGGGCCTGGGGGACATCTGAACCGGCCGGGCCGCCTTGCGGCCCGGCCTTGAACAGGAATAGAACCGAATGAACTTGACGGTGTTTGGAATTGGCTATGTCGGTCTCGTCCAGGCCGCGGTGCTCGCGGAGGTTGGGCACGAAGTGGTGTGCGTCGACATCGATGAAGCGAAGGTGGAGCGGCTCAATCAGGGCTTCATCCCGATTTTCGAACCCGGGCTGGAAGCTCTCGT
Source organism: Mesorhizobium silamurunense (assembly GCF_014843905.1). Taxonomy (NCBI): domain Bacteria; kingdom Pseudomonadati; phylum Pseudomonadota; class Alphaproteobacteria; order Hyphomicrobiales; family Phyllobacteriaceae; genus Mesorhizobium; species Mesorhizobium silamurunense. Next base: position 142,433 of record NZ_LPVS01000069.1, read on the forward strand.
CAAGGAGAACCACGCCGCCGGCCGCATCCGCTTCACCACCGATGCGGCCGCGGCGGTCAAGCATGGCCAGATCCAGATGATCGCGGTCGGCACGCCGCCCGGCGAGGACGGCTCGGCCGACCTGAAATATGTGCTTGCCGTCGCCGAAGCCATCGGCCGCGAGATGGACGCGCCCAAGATCATCGTCGGCAAATCGACCGTGCCCGTCGGCACCTGCGAGAAGATCAAGGCCAAGGTCGCCGAAACGCTGAAGAAGCGTGGCCGCGAGGACCTGGCCTTCGACGTCGCCTCGAACCCGGAATTCCTCAAGGAAGGCTCGGCCGTTGCCGACTGCATGAAACCGGACCGCATCATCGTCGGCACGTCCAGCGAGGACACCGAGGCGGTGATGCGCGAGCTCTACGCGCCGTTCAACCGCAACCACGAGAAGATGATCGTGATGGATGTGCGCAGCGCCGAGTTCACCAAATATGCGGCCAACTGCATGCTGGCGACCAAGATCAGCTTCATGAACGAGATGGCCAATCTCGCCGAGCAATTGGGCGCCGACATCGAGGAGGTGCGCAAGGGCATCGGCAGCGATCCGCGCATCGGCTACCACTTCATCTATCCGGGCCTCGGCTATGGCGGCTCGTGCTTTCCCAAGGACGTCCGCGCGCTGATCAAGACCGCCGAGGGCGTCAAGTTCGACGCCAAGCTGCTGCGCGCCGTCGAGGAGCGCAACAACGCGCAGAAATCGGTGCTGTTCGACAAGGTCGACCGCTATTTCCAGGGCGCTCTCAAGGGCAGGACCTTTGCGGTGTGGGGACTGGCCTTCAAACCGAACACCGACGACATGCGCGAGGCCCCGTCGCGCACGCTGATGGAGGCGTTGTGGGCAGCGGGCGCCAAGGTGCAGGCTTATGATCCCGAGGCCATGCAGGAATGCCAGGCCATTTACGGCCTGCGCGAGGACCTTCTGCTGTGTGGCACCAAGGAAGCAGCGCTGCGCGGCGCCGACGCGCTCTTGATCTGCACCGAATGGAAGAGTTTTAGGGCGCCCTCCTTCGATGCGCTCAAGGACGCGCTGACGACGCCGGTCATCTTCGACGGCCGCAATCTCTACGATCCGAAGGTCATCGCGCGCTATGGCATCGAATACCATTCGATCGGCAGGATGGCGGCATGACGGTGGTGCGCGTCTCGGGAAGGGGTTCGATCCGATGGTGATGGATGTTCAGCCCGAACAAATCGCCAGCGAGCATTTCGATCTCGTCGTCATCGGCTCCGGTTTCGGTTCAGCCTTTTTCCTGCATGAGTTCCTGAAGCGGCGCAAAGCCCGCGCCCTGGTGCTGGAATGGGGCCGCCACAACACGCATGAATGGCAGCTCAACCAGAACGCCAACACGGACATAGACGACGAAAGCACCTACAAGACCGACAATGCCGACAAGCCGTGGAACTACACGATCGGCCTCGGCGGCGGCACCAACTGCTGGTTCGCGCAGACGCCGCGCTTCCACCCCAACGACTTCAGGCTGAAGAGCACCTACGGCGTCGGCAACGACTGGCCGATCAGCTATGACGAGCTGGAGCCGTTTTACTGCGATGCCGAGGAGGTCATGTCGATCTCCGGCGATCCCGACATGGCCCGCATGCTGCCGCGCTCGCGGCCGTTCCCGCAGCCGCCGCACCGCATGTCGACGCCGGACCGGATGATGAAGGCGGCGCAGCCCGAGCAGCATTTCGTCATGCCGACCGCCCGTGCCCGCGTGGCGACGGCGCAGCGCACCTCATGCTGCGCCAACCTCAGATGCTGGCTGTGCCCGGTCGATGCCAAGTTCACCGCCAACAACGGTTTGATGCACGTCTTCCAGCACCCCGACGTGTCGGTATGCCTGGGCGCCGAGGTGCGCCGGCTCGACCATTCAGGCGGCGCGGTGCGTTCGGTTACCTTCGTGCGCAACGGCAAGGACTATTCGGTCAGCGGCGATCTCGTCATCCTCGGCGCCAATGCCATCCAGAGCCCGGCCATCATGCTGCGCTCCGGGCTCGGCGGCGAGTTCGTCGGGCTCGGCCTGCACGAATCCTATGGCTGGAACTACGAGGTCTATCTCGACGGCGTCGACAATTTCGACGGCAGCACCATCACCACCGGCTTGAATTTCGGCCTCTATGACGGCCCGCATCGCGCCGAGCACGCGGCGGCGCTGGTCTATTTCGAAAACCGCTGGCAGCATGGCATGCGCGCCGACAAGGGGCGGCTGCGGCAAGTGCTGCCGCTGGTCATCGTCACCGAAAATCTGCTCGACCCGGAAAATCGGGTGGTCCTCGACAAGGACGAGAACGCTTTCGTCAGCTTCAAGGGCGCGTCCGACTATGCAACCAAGGGCATGGCCAAGGCGCTCGAGAGGCTGCCGTCGCTGCTCAAGCCGCTGCCGGTCGAGCAGATCTTCGATCGCGGCATCAGGCCGACCGAATCGCATGTGCAGGGCACCTTGCGGATGGGCACGGGCCCGGCCGACTCGGTGGTCGACCGCGACATGATCCACCACCAGCTCCGGAACCTCGTCGTCGTCGGCACCAGCACCTATCCGAGCTGTTCCTGCGCCAACCCAAGCCTGACCGCCGCCGCGCTTTCGTTGCGGGCGGCGAGCCGGCTGGCATGAAGGAGGGGCCGATGAAGATCACGCGACGCGCTGCACTGGCCGTTGTTGCCGGCGGCATTGCTTCGACCGGCATTGCCGCCGCGGCCGTATCGTCCTTCTCGGATGAGGATCTGGTCCGCGTCACGCTCGAGAAATATTTCGGCCCGCTCAATATGCGCATCGAGCATCTGCAACAGTTCGTGCTTGAATTCCGCAACCGTAATCCGTGGGTATTCCCGAGCGACAAGCTGGCGGATGCGGTGACGCTTTTGGAGACCGTGAGGCTCGACAAGGCGCGCGAATTGCTGCCCAGGCAGAAGCAGCAGGATGTCGGGAATTTCGAGCGCTGGGTCATCGCCGAGTTCCACATGCTGACCGACTACGCCTGGCGCAGCTCGCCCAATGATCCGATCCGCTTCACCGGCTGGCATCCATGCACCAATCCCTTTGCCAACCTTGAGCAGCAGAGTGCCTGACACTGCTCGGCGGCATACTCGCCGCCAAGCCAAGAAACGACTTGGCCAAGAAAAATGTGACAAGGAGCCGAACCATGAAAGTTCTCTTCGCAGGCGGCAACGGCTATCCGCCGCAATTCAGCGGCGGCGTCCAGTCGAGCACCCATCACCTGGCCGAACAGCTGATCGAACATGGTCATGAGGCATCGGTGCTCGCCGCTTTGTTCGGCCAGGGCATGTTTGGCTACAAGGCGCGCGCCAAGATGAAGCTCCTCGGCCAGCGCGCCGTCATCGACAGCTTCCCCGGCTATCCGGTGGTGCGCGCCTGGTTTCCCTGGGAAGCGGCGGCCTTTGCCGTCAAGAAACTGCAGCCGGACGTCGCGGTGGTCCAGTGTCATAAGTCGGTTCCGCTCGGCAAGGCGCTGGAGGCCGAGGGCGTGCCGCTGGTGGTCTATCTCAGGAACGTGGAATTCCATGAACTGGGCGGCGATCTGCGCGAGCTGAACTCGGCATCTTACATCGCCAATTCCGAGTTCACGGCGCGCACCTACAAGCGGCAGTTCGGCATCGATTCCACGGTGATCCCGCCGACCATCAATCCGGCCGCCTACAGCACGCCGACGACGGGCGAGTACGTCACCTTCATCAACCCTTACGAGGAAAAGGGCTTCGAGCTCGCTGTGCGCATCGCCGCGGCCTGCCCGGAGATACCTTTCCTGTTCGTCGAGAGCTGGAAGCTGGAGGACGATCACCGCGCCCGTGTCGCTGAGACGATCGCGCCCTTCTCTAACATCAAGCTCGAGAACCGCACCGACGATATGAAGACCCTCTATGGCCGCACCAGGATCCTGTTGGCGCCGAGCAAATGGGAAGAGGCCTGGGGCCGCGTCGCCTCGGAGGCCCATTGCAGCGGTATTCCCGTCATTGGCTCGCGGCGCGGCGGTCTGCCGGAGGCGATCGGCTCGGGCGGCGTCGTGCTGGATTATGACGCGCCGCTCGAGGACTGGGTCGCGGCGGTCAGGCGGCTGTGGAACGATCGTGAGGAATATGAACGGCTCTCGCAGGCGGCGCTCACTTTCTCGCAGCGCCCGGAACTCGATCCCGAGCGCCAGTTCGCCACCTTCTTCGCCTTGCTGGACAGGGCTGCCCGGCAGCGCGCCCGGCGCGCTGCATAGAATTTGCCAGACAGCGCGCTCGGTGCGCTGCTTAAAATTTGCGTAAGATTTTACTTACGCAGGCCTTTTGACGCGGCTTTTCAGCATTTCGTAGACGCGTTCGCCAAGCAGGGCGCGGGCGGCGGTCTTGAAGACCTTCTTTCGCCCGGCGGGCGAATTGATCTGCCTGAGCCGCGCCGGCAGGTTGCGCGCCGCCTGCTCCAGCGCCGGCAGGGAAAGCGCGTCGGGAAAGCTCACAATGTTGGTTTCGACACAGAGCACCGGCTTGCCCGACAGCTTGGCGATCTTGAGCGCCTGCTCATGCTCGCTCTCGATGAACAGGATGGCGTCCGACTTGCGGTAGAAATCAGCCTTGAAGCTGCCATGCGCGCCGAGCCGCTGCCGCTCGGCCTTGCTCGGCAGGTCGAGCATGATGAGGTGGTCGTATTTGATTTCGTGCTTTGCGAGCCATGCCTCGGTCAGCTTGCGGTACTTTTCCAGCCGGCTGGTCACCAGCCAGCCGATCTTGCGCGTCGGCCCGAGCAGCGGCCGCGCCTCGGCGAGGAATTTCTCGTAGGCCGGACCGTCGTCATTCTCTTCCTCGGTCGGATCGAGGCAAAGCACGCCGTCTATGTCGACGCAGCATTGCTCGAGGAAGACGTGGTGCATGAAATTCCACTGGAACATCCTGGGATGCGGCACGACCTCGAAGACGATGTCGGTTTCCTTGTGCTGCGACAGCAGCCCGAATACGGCCGCGTACACGAAATCGCCCTTGATGCCGGCGGCCGCGATCTTGCTGCGTGCATCGCGCATGGCGTTGCCGCCGCTGACGCTGTCGTCGATCACCAGGATCTTGCGCATTTCGGAATGTTGCCGGTCGAGCGCGGCGCGCCGCTTGGTGATCCCCGACGTGTAGATCTTGCCGGCGAGGAAGCTGTCGAGATCGGTCATCGGAATGTTCGCCGTCAGGCTGACCAGCGTCGCGGCGAGGATGCCGCTTCTCGGCACGCCGACCACCAGGTCGATGTCGCGCGGCAGCCGGTGCAGGTTCCGCGCGATCGCGTCGTTCATGTCTGAAATCGATCGGTAATTCATGCTGTTGCCTTACCCTCAAAAATCAGTGGTTTTGCGGCTGTCCCGGCTGCGGCCGGAATACCATCCGGTTGCGCCGGCAAGGTCATTTCGCCTCGCTGGGCGCGGGGGAAAACCCGCGCGCCGGGATCAGCCGCAAGGCCTCCCGAAGCGCCTCGCGGCCGGCGCCGAAGGCGAGCGCTACGATGATGGTGACGACATAGGACAGCACCGCGCCGCCTGCCAGGGCAATGACGGGCTGCGCCGGCAGCATCGGCTTGGCGAGCCAGACCAGCGCCAGCGCCAGATGCGCGCCGAGCACGAATGGGGTTGCCGCGTGCAGCACATGACTGGCCTTGAGCGGTCCGGCCTTGCCGACATAGAGCCAGAGGAAAGGCGTCCGCAGATATTCGCTGATCGCGTAGACGACCGCGACGCCGAGCGCGCCGTAGGGCAGGCCGATGGCGAAGGCCAGCACCGAGGTCACCGCGGTGATGATGCCCCAGCGCATGAAGTCGCCCGAACGGCCCTGGCTGACGAACAGCCATCCGGCCGGATTGTTGAGCGGCTGCAGCAGGCCGGCGAAACCCAGCGCCAGGAAGATGTTGGCGCTCTCGCGCCACTGCGGGCCGAGCACGAAGGGAATGAGCGTGTCCGACATGGCGGTGGCGAAGGCCACACCCGGCAGCGCCACCAGAAGGATCAGCGGCATGACCCGCAGATAGGCGCTGCGGTAGCGGTCCGGCTCGTCCTTCAGCCGCGAAAGCGCCGGCACCATCACTTTCGACAGCGGATTGGTGATCTGGCTGAGCGGGAATAGCAGCAGCTTGTAGGCGCGGTCGTAGAGGCCGAGTTGCGCCTCGCCCCAGTATTTGCCGATCAGCACGTTGTCGAGGTTGCGGGCGAAGAAATTGGCGAAGTTGAAGCCGGTGATGCCGGCCCCGAAATTGATCAGCTGGCTGATGCCCTCGACCTTGCGCGGCAGCCCGGGGCGCCAGCGCGAGGACGCCCAGTAGCAAAGCGTCGGCAGCACGGCGCCAGTCAGCGTGCCGGCAAAAAGCGCCCAATAGGAGCGGTCGATGAAGGTCCAGGCGATCGAGACGACAAGGCCGGAAACGGCGCTGGCGACGTCGATGATGGCGAGCCGGCTGAATTCCATGCGGCGCGTCAGCAGCGCCAGATGCTGGGCGCCGAGGCCATAGGCAATAATCTGCAGGCCGAACGCGGCAACCAGCCCCGTCACGCGCGGCTCGCCGTAGAAGGCAGCCACCAAGGGAGCCGCCGCGGCGAGCACGCAGGCCAGGATCGCGCTCACCGCCGTGTTGATCCAGAAAAGGTAGTTGACCTCCTCATGCCGGATGCCGGTTTTCTGGATCGTCGCCTGGGTCAGGCCGAAATCCTGGAACAGCGCGATGAAGGCAAGCACCGGCGCGCACATCGCCACGACACCGAAATCCTGTGGCGACAAAAGCCGCGACAAAACGATGACGGAGACGATCTGGGTAGCGACCCGCACGCCCTGCGCCATCGCGGTGACGACGGCGCCGCGCCCGACCGATCTGCGCAACGAGCCCTCGGGCGGATCGAATGCACTGGTTTCCAAATTCAGGAATCCCTGTTTTTGCACCGGCCCGACATCGTCGCGACCGGCGCCCGCCGCCATCCACAAACTACCGCAAGAGGTTTTTGCAGCGCAACAAAAAATGTGCGGCGTTTGCTACGCTGCACCAAAAATGTTGCGATGCAGCAAAAGCTGTACTAGCATCCTCTTTGGGTGGCGGGCCCAACTGCGGTCGAGTTTTATGCTGCATGTCTTGTACCTTGTGCATGACGTATCAGACCCGGCGGTGCGCCGGAGGGTCAAAATGCTCAGGGCAGGCGGTGCCAGGATCACCCTGGCGGGTTTCCGCCGCACTCCCAATCCGATCGCCGAGATCGAAGGTCTCGATCCGGTCGACCTCGGCCCGACGCGCGACGGCCGATTCGCGCAGCGCATCGGCGCTGTGGCCAAGGCCGCCATGTCGATCGGCGCCAAGTTCGCGGGCGTGGCGCGACCCGACCTGATCATCGCGCGCAACCTCGAGATGCTGGCGCTTGCCCGCCGCGCGAACCAGGCTTTCGGTGCCGGCGTGCCGATCGTCTACGAATGCTTGGACATCCACCGGCTGGTGCTGCGCAACGACCTGATCGGCAAGACGCTGCGCAGCGCCGAACGCCATCTCGCTCGCGACGTGAAGCTTCTGGTGACCAGCTCTCCCGCTTTCATCGCCAACTATTTCAAGCCGTTCGGGCAAATCGCCGCACCGGTCGAGCTGATCGAGAACAAATATTTCGACACCATGCCGGTGCCGGCCGACGGTCTGCCTGAGAAGGAGGGCCCGGCAGCGCCGCCCTGGCGCATCGGTTGGTTCGGCGCGCTGCGCTGCCACCGCTCGCTGGAGCTCCTGGCCGAATTCACCCGCCGGCAAAGCGGACGCTTCGAAGTGGTGCTCAGGGGTCGTCCGGCGCTGTCGGAATTCCCGGATTTTCACGCCTTCGTCGAGGCCGAGCCCTGGCTTTCCTTTGGCGGTGCCTATCGCAATCCGGAGGACATGGCAGCGATCTACCGCGAGGTGCATTTCTCCTGGGCGATCGATTTCTTCGAGCAAGGCCAGAATTCCGAATGGCTGCTTCCCAACCGCCTTTACGAAGGCTGCCGCTTCGCCGCCGTGCCGATCTCGATGGCGAGCACCGAAACCGGCCGGTTCCTCAAGCGGCAGGACATCGGCGTGCTTCTGTCGGAAGCCACTCCTGAAGGGCTCGACACCGCGCTTGGCCGGATGGACCAGAAACGCTTCGGCAAGCTGAAATCCCGCGTGCTGGCCCGCAATCCGAGGACCTGGAGCTACGACCGCGGCGATTGCCTGGCTTTCGTCGACAAGCTGCGCGCCCTGACCGCCGTTCGCGGAACCTTCGCGACCGAGGCGCTGGCATAGGATGGCTGAGAATGGACAAAAGCCGATGACGCGGACCACCGCATCAAGCCTGATCGTCATTCCGTGCCTCAACGAGGCCGCCCATATCGGCACGCTGCTAGGGCAATTGCGTCCGGCGGCGGCGCGGCTTGGCGCACGCATCGTCGTCGCCGATGGCGGCAGCACCGACGGCACGCAAGGCATTGTCGAAAGGGTTGCCGCCGAGGACCCGCGGGTCATGCTGCTAGCCAATCCAAAGCGCATCCAGAGCGCCGCCATCAACCTGGCGGTGGCGACGTTCGGCGACGACGCCGACTATCTCATCCGCATCGACGCGCATGGCGGCTATCCCGCCGATTATTGCGACCGGCTGGTCGAGGAGGCGATTGCAACAGGTGCCGATTCGGTCGTCGTCTCGATGCTGACCAGCGGCACGGGCGCGATGCAGAAGGCGGTTGCCGCGGCACAGAATTCCAAGCTCGGCACCGGCGGCTCGAAGCATCGCCACATGTCGGCGGGTGAATGGGTCGACCACGGCCACCATGCGCTGATGCGCATCGCCGCCTTCCGGGCGGTCGGCGGCTATGACGAAAGCTTCAGTCACAACGAGGACGCCGAGCTCGACCATCGCCTCCGACTGGCCGGCTACCGCATCTGGATGAGCGGCAGGACGCAGATGGTCTATTATCCGCGCTCTACGCTGAAGAGCCTCTTTTTCCAGTATCTCGGCTATGGCCGCGGCCGCGCCAGGAACGTGCTGAAGCATCGCATGATGCCGAAGCTGCGGCAGATGATCCCGTTGCTGGTATTCCCGGTGGTGCTGCTGACGCTCTTGTCTCCAATCTTTATGCTGGCGGCCGTGCCGTTTCTGATATGGGCGGCGGTCTGCCTTGGTTATGGCGTCCGGACCGCGATCAGCCAGCGCAATCTGGCCATCGTGCTGGCCGGCGTGTCGGTGATGGTCATGCATTTGGGCTGGTCCATGGGCTTCTGGCTGCAACTCCTCGGCCCGCAGCCATCGCGCGAGGCGGCGTGATGGCTGCAAAGAAGAACGGCAGCGTCGACATCTGCATCTGCACCTTCCGCAGGCCGGAGCTTGCAGACACGCTGCGCTCCATCGCCGCGCTGGAAAGGCCCGCCGGCCTCGAGATCGGCGTTGTCGTCGCCGACAATGACGACGAGCCGACGGCACAGTCGCAGGTGAAGGCCTTGGCGCAGGAGCTGAAGCTGCCGATCCGCTATCGCCACGCGCCAGCCCGCAACATCTCGATCGCCCGCAACGCCTGCCTCGATGCCAGCGTTTCGGATCTCGTCGCCTTCATCGACGACGACGAGACGGCCTCGCCGGGTTGGCTCGTCGAGCTTGTCGCAACCGCTAAGGCGACCGGCGCGACGGCCGTGCTCGGCCCGGTTCGCGCGACATATCGCCAGGATGCGCCGGACTGGATGCGCAAGGGCGATTTCCACTCGACCTTGCCCGTCTGGGTGCGCGGCGAGATCCGCACCGGCTACACCTGCAATGTCCTGCTCAGGATGACCGAGGAGAGCCTGCGCAACCGGCGTTTCAGCCTGGCGCGCGGCCAGACCGGCGGTGAGGACACCGAATTCTTTGACAGCATGGTCAAGGCCGGCGGATGCATCGCCTTTGCCCCGCGGGCCTTTGTCGACGAGGTGGTGCCGCGCTCGAGGGCTGCCTTCGAGTGGCTGCGCCGCCGCCGCTTCCGCTTCGGACAGACGCATGGCCACCTCATTGGACGCAACGTCGGCGGCCTGCGCCGCGCCGGCCAGGTCGGTCTCGCTTCGGCCAAGGCAGCCTATTGCTTCTGCATGGCGCTTTTGACCGCGGTCAGCCCTGTGCGACGGAACCGCAGCGTGCTGCGCGGCATTATGCATGTCGGTGTCGTCAGCGGTTTGGTCGGCGTCCGCGAAATCCGCCAATACGGCCTGAACCCACAGGAAGGGGACAAGCGTGCAGCCTGACGTCAGCTTCGTCATCGCCGCTTACAACGCCGAGGCGACCCTCGATCGGGCGATCCTCAGCGCAGTGGCGCAGCGCGACGTCTCCGTCGAAATCATCGTCGTCGACGACCGGTCGAGCGACCGCACGCTCGATATCGCGCGCGCCTATCCCGAGGACATCGTCAGGGTGGTCGCGCTTCCGGCCAACCGGGGTCCTGGCGGCGCCAGGAATGCCGGGCTCGGCGTAGCCCGCGGTCGCTGGATTGCCGTGCTCGATTCCGACGATGCGGTCCTTCCAGGCAGGCTGGCGGCGATGATCGCGCGGGCGGAAATGGCAGGTGCCGAGATCGCGGTCGACAATGTCCAGGTCGTACGCGAGGACGGCACGCCCGACGACATCATGTTCCCGACCACCTATCTCGAAGAACTCGCCGAAATATCTCTTGCCGACTACATCGCCGGCAACGTGGTCTTCGAGTCGCGCTTCAACCTCGGCTATCTGAAGCCGATCTTCCGGCGTCGTTTCCTGGACGAAAACCGGCTCCGCTACGACGAGGATCTGCGCATTGGCGAAGACTACATTCTTCTGGCGAGCGCGCTGGCAAAGGGCGGCCGTTGCGTGGTGGAGCCGACCGTCGGCTATGTCTACCACATCCGCACCGGCTCGATCTCGCGGGTGCTCGAATTGCACCATGTCGAGGCGATGGCCAAAGCCGACGCAGCCTTCGCCGCCGCGCATTTCATGGACGAAGGCGCCAAGGCGGCCTTCGCCAGACGCGGCCGCAGCCTGCGCAAGGCGGCCTCGTTCCTGTCATTGGTTCAGCACATCAAGGCGCGTGCGCCGCTCAAGGCGATCCGCACGGCGCTCAGCGATCCGGCCGCGGTCAGGCACATGAGCATGCCGATCGCGGTTCGGCTGAGAAGGGTTGCGGCACAGTTTGCCGTGGGCATGGGGAGGTGAAGCATGCGGGCGCATGGAATGCGGTTTCATAGCCAGCGATAGGTAAAAATCGATCTCCGCAGAAGGAATAAGCGATGCAGAAAGTCAGGAAGGCAGTCATACCGGTGGCGGGGCTCGGAACGCGGTTCCTGCCGGCGACCAAATCGATGCCGAAGGAAATGCTGCCCGTCGTCGACAAGCCTGTCGTGCAATATGCCGTGGACGAGGCGTTCGAGGCCGGGATCGAGCACATCGTCTTCGTCACCGGCCGCAACAAGGCGGTCATCGAAGACTATTTCGACCTGCATCCTGAACTGATCGGAACGCTCGAGCAGACCGGCAAGAAGGCGCAGCTCCAATCGCTGGAGAGCCTGCTGCCCGTGGCCGGCGCCACCTCCTTCATCCGCCAGCAGTCGCCGCACGGCCTCGGCCATGCCGTATGGTGCGCGCGCGATGTGATCGGCAACGAGCCGTTCGCGCTGCTGCTTCCCGACATGGTGTCCTTCGGCGCGCCGGGCTGCCTCGCCGAAACCGTCGATCTCTATCAGCGGACCGGCGGCAACGTCATCGCCGTCGAGCGCTGCGATCCTTCGGAAACCGGCAAATACGGCATCGTCGGCCGCGGCACCGAGGTGGCCTCCGGCTTCGAGGTGACCGCCATGGTCGAGAAGCCGGCTCCCGCCGACGCGCCGTCGAACTTCTACATCAACGGCCGTTATATCCTGCAGCCGGAGATATTCGCCCTGCTCGGCACCCAGCAGCGCGGCGCGGGCAACGAGATCCAGCTCACCGATGCCATGGTTCGCCTGGCCGAGAGCCAGCCCTTCTATGCTCAGCCTTTCAACGGCCGCATGTTCGACTGCGGCTCCAAGGAGGGCTTCATCGAGGCCACCATCGCCTTTGCCCTGGCGCGCGACGACATGAAAGGACCTGTCTTCGAAATGCTGCAGCAGTTCGTCCGGTCGCACGAGCGCCGGGAAGTGGCCGCATAATGCCCATTTTTTGGGTGCATATGCGAATTCGCGATGGCGTGACAGCCGCGCAAGCGCTTGGCCTTTCTGGCCAGGCGCCCCATGGCACGGATGTTGCGTGGTCTTTTCTGGTAACGACGCCACTCTTCGAAGGCCGGTAGCGCCTGCAACCTGGAATTGGACCGAAGATGAATTACGCCAACTTTCCTCTCGACAAGAGGATGCCATTGCCCAGCACCGAACCGGAAAAGGGTGAAGATTTCATCGACGTCGAGCGCCTGCTTGGCATGGCGGCCCGGCAGGCCAAGGTGGTGGCGGTCTGCGCCGTCATCGGCCTGTTCCTGGGTCTGATTTATCTTCAGACGACGCCCAAGCAATACACGTCCTTTGCGAGCGTGCTGATCGACGAGGGCCTGAACAAGGTCGTGGACGACATCTCGGCGGTCAGTGCCACGCAGCAGACGGACGCGACGATCCTCAGCCAGATCGAAATTCTCAGCTCCGCGCGACTGGCGTCGGAGGTGGTCGACAAGCTGAAGCTCGATCAGAACCAAGAGTTCATGAACCCGCCGCAATCGGCTTTGGCCAAGGGTGTCGGGTTCCTGCGCGGTATCGTTGCCTATTTTCGCGGCAGCGCGGCCAACGAACTCCCTGGGATCGAGAATGTGGATGCCGCAACGCGCGAAGCCATGATGAAGGCCGCGACCCATGACTATGCGGTCCTCGTTCTGCAAACCGGATTGATGGCGGATCGCAACGGCCGCAGCAACGTCATTACGTTGGGCTATCAGTCGACGAATCCGGCCCTCGCCACGGCCATCACCAAGGCCTATGCCGACGCCTATCTGGCTGATCAGCTCAATGCCAGCTTCGACGCCACCGAGCGCGCGGCTGTCTGGCTGCAGGGCAGGCTGACCGAACTGCGCCAAAGCTCGCAGGCGGCCGCCATGGAGGTCGAGAAATTCAGGGCTGAGCACGGGCTGTCCGCAAACAGCGACGGCCAGCTGATCAGCGGCAAGCAACTGTCCGACCTCAACGCCCAGCTCATCATCGCGCAGGCCGATACGGCGCGCGCCAGCGCCCGCTACCAGCAGTACAAGGCGATCGTCGACAGCGGCTCAGAGAATGCTTTCAACGATTCGGCGATTGCATCCGATCAGCCGAGCAGCTCGGTCATCATCGGACTCAAGACGCGTTATCTCGCCGTCTCCAAGCGGCTGCAGGATGTCGAGGCGAATTTCGGCAAGGACCACCCGCAGGCGGTGGCGCTCGCCAGGGAAAAGGCCGATGTATCGGCGCAGATCTTCGGGCAGTTGAAGCAGATCACCGAAAGCTATCGCAACGACTTCCAGGTGTCGCAGGCGCGCGAGGCCGAACTCAGGCAGAAGATCACGACCGCTGCCGGCCAGAGCTCGGTCGACAATGAGTCGCAGGTGAAGCTGAGGGAACTGGACCAGCAGGCGCAGGCGCTCTCCACGCTCTACCAGACCTTCCTCAGCCGCTACCAGGAGGCCTCGCAGCAGCAGTCCTTCCCCGTCGGCAAGGTGCGCATCATCTCGGACGCGAACATGCCTCTTGCCGCGTCAAGCCCCCGCACCATCAGGGTTCTGGCGCTCTCGCTGGTGCTCGGCCTTATGCTCGGCGCCGGTTTCGGCGGCCTGAACGAATTCAACGAGCGCTTCTTCCGGACCGGCGAGGACGTTCGCGACCGCGTCGGCCTGAAGTTCCTCGGCTATCTGCCGACGATCGGCGGCGGCAGGGCCAAGGAGGCGAAGCCGGACGACTTGCCGGCCGACGGCAAGGTCGCCAGCCTGTCGGCCGCCGAGAAAAGGGCGCGCATGCGGGTTAGCCTCGATGCGCCGGCCTCGATGTTCGCCGAGACACTCCGCAACGCCAAGATCGCGTTCGATGTGGTGATGGAAGACAAGGACAGCCGGGTGATCGGCGTCATCTCGGTCCTGCCCGGCGAAGGCAAGTCGACGGTTGCGGCAAACCTCGCCGGTCTGCTCGCCGCCAATGGCGCCAAGACGTTGCTCATCGATGGCGACCTGCGCAACCCCGGCCTCAGCCGCAGCCTCGGCATGGAGTCCGAGCACGGGCTGATGGAAGCAGTGGTCAACGGGCAGACCTGGCAGTCGGTCGGCAAGGTCGACCGCCAGACCAAGCTGGCGATCATCCCCGCCGTGCTGCGCGGCCAGTTCTCGCACACCAGCGAGCTTCTGGGCTCGGCCGGCATGCGGCGCTTCATCGAGAACGCCAGGGAGACGTTCGAATACATCATCGTCGACTTGCCGCCGCTCGGACCGGTGGTCGACGCCAAGGCCTTCGCGCCGCTGGTTGACGGCTTCGTGCTCGTCACCGAATGGGGCCGCACGCCGCGCGCCATGGTGCGCTCGATGCTGGAACAGGAACCCTACATCGCCGACAAGATCGTCGGCGCGGTGCTCAACAAGGTCGAGCTGAAGAAGCTGGCGAAATACGGCTCGCTTGGCGGTTCGGAGAAGTTCTTCGACCGCTATTCGAGCTACTATCTGGAGAAGTCGGAATCGCGCGCCAAGCAGGCTGCCTAAAGCAATTCCAGGAAAAGTGCGTAGCGCTTTTCTGTCCGGAATTGCGCCGGGATAAAGAGATGGAGCGGTTCTGCGTTTCCGTGAAATAACGAACCGCTCTATCGGTGACCATCGCGCGCCCGAGACGAGGATTGATGCGCGATAAGCGAGACAACGGCCTCACGGACCCAGCGTTGGCCGCTGTGGCCGTGACTGCGCTCATGCCACACCATTCCCACGGCAAAGCCTTCAACGGGAAATGGACAGTCTATGATTTTAAGCTTGTCCGCACTGTCGCGTACCAGGCGTTCTGGGACCAGTGCAACAAAGTCCGAGTGAGATACGATCTCGGGGACGAACAGGAACGAAGCCGCGGAGAGCACCACGTTACGCTTGTGTCCGAGAGCGGCCAACGCACTGTCCACCGGCGTCACGAAGCCGCCGCCATCCAAGGACACGATCACTTGCTCTAGTTTGGCGAATTCAGCGACGCTGATTTCTTCCCGCAGCCGTGGATGCTTCCGGCGACCGATGAGCACATAGCGCTCATCGAACAGATGTCGGGCGCGAAGACTTGGCGGGGCCGCTTGCGGCGTCATCAGTGCCAGATCCACATCACCGCGCGCCATCTGCGCTTCCAACTGCGACATGTCCAGATTGCGTATCGCGACGCGAACACCGGGTGCTCGCGTCCTGAGCTCCACAACAAGCGGCTTGATCACCGCTGCTTGCAGATAGTCTGTACAAGCGATTGCGAAGGTTAGCTTGGCCTTCGTCGGATCGAAGTTCTTATGCGAGGTGAGCGTGGCGCGAACTTGATCAAGGGTTTGGCGCAACGGACCGAGCAACTCCATTGCTTTAACCGTCGGCGTCATCCCTCGCTGGGCGGGAATTAGCAATTGGTCGTCGAACTCGTGCCTGAGACGGTTTAACTGGGCGCTGACTGCTGGCTGGCTCAGATGCAGTCGGGCAGCCGCCTTCGTGACGTTCCGCTCGATCAGCAGCGTCTCCAGGGTAACCAACAGGTTGAGATCCAGGCGCTTGGTATCCATGGAGCGGATAGTAGCCGAATATTTCTACGATTTCAAAAATAGCTTGGAGCAGTCGAGACTTCGTGGTCAGGGCCGCGCCGACCGTCGATCAGGCGGAGGCGGTTTCCACCCTCAGACCGGGATGATTAGCATGATACAAGCCGATACTTCCAAACCTCTGATCAGCGTTGTTGGTGCCTCGAGTAAGCAAGGTCGCAGCGTCGCCAATTCCCTGCTCGACAGTGGGCGCTACCGGGTACGCGCCCTGACGCGGCGCCTCGACAGCCAACCTGCGCAAGCCTTGGCGCAGAAGGGTGCCGAAGTCGTGGCGGCACCGCTTGAACTCGGTAGGCAGGCCGAACTGACCGAGGCACTGAAAGGTTCGGCCGGGGCATTCCTGATGACGCCGCCCATCGTCAAGGTGCCGCCGGCGGAACCCGAACTCAACCTCGGCAAGGAGTTGGCCGATGCGGCGGTGGCGGCCGGCGTGGAACACGTGGTGTTCAGCGGGCTCGAAAATGTCGAAGCGATCACCGGCGGCACCAAGTGGGCGCCGCATTTCACGGACAAGGCGAAGGTAGAGGACTATATTCGCGGCTTACCTGTCCGCAGCTCGTTTGTTTACCTGGCGTTTTATTACACCAACTTCCTGGAGTACTACGTGCCGCAAAGCGAGGAGGACGGCATAACGTTCGCCATATACTTGCCGCCGGACATCCCCATGCCCTTCTGCGATCCGCTCACCGCGGCCGGCCCGGCGGTGCGCGAAATCTTCGATCATCCGGCGCGATACGCCGGCGAAGTCCTGCCGGTAATCGGCGAGTTTATCTCGGCGCGGCAAATGGTGGACACGTTTGTGCAAGTCACCGGAAAGCCAGCGCGCTACGCCTCTGCGTACTCGCGCGAAGACTTGTTGCGCCACTTTCCGAGTTTCGCCGGCAACGAGCATCTCGTGCGCGAGTTGGTGGGTATGGTCGAATACTGCGTCGAATATGGCTACTACGCCCCCGAGCGCGATCTGACCTGGAGTCGGAAAATCGATCCGAATGCACTGACTTGGGAACAGTTCCTCAAGCGCAGCAAATGGCAAGGCGATCTGCTGTCCTATGGCGCCGCCGCCGAGGCCGAGCTTGCGCCGACCTGAGAGCGGCGAACGCTCCAGGGCCCTCTCCCTAATCGCCGGAAGATAGCAGCCGTCCATATTTGCCGACGATCCTGAGGGCGGTCAGCCGACCGCTCTGGAAGGCGCCCGTGTCGATGCCGAGCCGGCGCCCATCGAGTGTCGGAGCATCCACGATCGTATGTCCATGCACGACCCAATGATCGAGGCGATGCGCCGCCGCCAGGAAATCCGATCGGATGTTGAGCAGGTCGGCCTCGTCCTGGGCTTCGAGCGCGATCCCGGGCCGGATGCCGGCGTGCACGAACACGAACTCATCCGAGCAGACCATCACCGGCAGCGTGCGGAGGAAGCCGATATGGCCGGCAGGAATCGTCTCGCGGATGCGCTCATCGACCTCTTCGCTCGAGGCGTAGAGATTGGCGAGATGCGCCGGATCGATGCCATAGGAATAGAGGGTCTCCCGTCCGCCGACCGCGAGCCATGGCTCCCGCGACAGGGAGCCGTCGAGATAGGCGAGCATCGCCACTTCGTGGTTCCCGGCTAGGCAGACGCGCAGGAAGCCTTTTGGCGGCGGCGCCATCAGATGCTCGAGCACGCGGCACGAATTGGGCCCGCGGTCGATATAGTCGCCGAGCATGATGATGACCTTGCGGCCACGGAATAGCTGCGCGTCGAGCAGGATCTTCTGTTCGAGCGCGCGCAACTCGTCATAGCAGCCATGCACGTCGCCGATCGCGTAGACCACCGTGTCGCGCATATCCATCACCAGCCGTTCGCGCGGCAAGGGTCGGGGTCGTCTCGATCGCTGGAACAGGCTCACGGATTGAGGCTCGGTATTCGAATTTAGATCGCGCCACGGAGCGTGGACTAAGCCTCGATATCACGCCGAACGCAAACAATTCCACACCGGCCGGCGATGCATTGCCGACGCGAGGACCGGACGCTGTTGCTGACTTAATGCATGTCGCGCAAAAGTGTGCAGCGGTTTTGCGAAAACGACACGCATAAAAACAAAGACCTAAAGCGCGTCGCCTGAATCCGTTTCAGTGCGACGCGCTTTAGGCGGCTTTCAACCGGTAGCGGAAGAGCGTGTGGTCGAGCAGCAGGCGGATGCGCGGCTCGGCCTCGGCCGCCACCAGCCAGCTTGCCGCGATCATGGCCGCGCCGACGATCGGGATCGAGACGAGGTAGGGCACGCCCGCCCGGATCAGGGCGCCGAGCACGGCCGCGCCGACGACGTCGTGGATGAGGTAGAGCGGATAGGTCATCAGCCCGATCCGGCGCCAGCCGCGCCAGGAAAGATCGAGGCGCAGCGACCAAGCCATCAGCGCCACCGCGGCCAGGAAGATGATGATCGGCGGCGCGTAGGGCATCGCGGCCTCCACCTTGATGCTGTGCACGTCGACTGAGCTGACGATCTGCAGCGCGCCGCCGGCGAGGAACAGGCCTGAGAAGCCGAGGCGCGGGATGGTCACCGCCTTGAAGTGCATCAGCCACAGCAGCACGCCGACGGCGAAGAAAGCGCCATGATGCACCAGGGTGAGTTGCAGCCAGCGCGTTTCGGCAAGATCGGACCAGTCGAAGAGAAAATAGGCGCACCAGAACAGCGTGCTGACGAGACCGATGACAACGGCGACGGCTTCCATCAGGTCGAATCGGCCAAGCCTGAGCAGGATCCAGACGATGGCGTAGAAGGCGATCTCGATGCCGAGCGTCCAGTAGACGCTGTCCACCCATGGCTCGAACGGCACGAACAGCGCCGTGCGGGCAAGCCGCACTACGGCGTCCGTCGGCCAGGAGAGGCCGACGAGCAGCAACACGATCGCCGAGATCGGCGCGCAGACCCAGACGGCAGGCGCCAGCCGCCTCACGCGCGCCTCGAAGAACTTGAGTGGAGTAGAATTCTCGGCGCTGAAGGCGATGACGAAGCCGCTGATGACGAAAAACACCTGCACGCCGACCCAGCCGGAGCCGACGAAGGCCATTTCGGGATGGGCTGGGATGCCGCCGGTCGAGCGCGCCGAGACGCCGTCGGGAAATGCCCATACCCAGAAGCCATAGTGATAGAACATCACCATGACGGCGGCGAGGAAACGCAATATGTCGACGCCGCCGAATGTCATCTTGTGCTGAGCCATGCCGTGCCTTCGGAATGGCCCCCCACGCTAACTTTACGGACTGTTGCTGCATTGCACAACAGTCGATTGCAGTGCGGGATGAATTCGTACAAGCGCCTGACGTCGCAAATCATCGGCGCTTGCGAAGCAGCCTAAAGCGCGTCGCGATCTTTCAGATACGCTCCGTGATTTTGATTTTACGCAAGTCTTTGTCCCGAAACCGGTTCCCACTTTCGGGAGACATGCTTTAAAGCCCGATGCCGCGGCTCTTCAGCGCCGCCGTGATCTCGTCCAGGATCACGGGGTCGTCGATGGTCGCCGGCATGGTCCATTCTTCCTTGTCGGCGATCTTCTGCATCGTGCCGCGCAGGATCTTGCCGGAGCGCGTCTTCGGCAGCCGCTTGATGGTCACCACCGTCTTGAAGGCGGCGACCGGACCGATCCGCTCGCGCACGAGCCCCACCACTTCGCTTTCGATGGCGCCGGTATCGCGCGACACACCGGCATTGAGCACGACGAAGCCGAGCGGAACTTGACCCTTCATCGCATCGGCGATGCCGATGACGGCGCATTCGGCGACGTCCGGATGCGCGGCCAGCACCTCCTCCATCGCGCCGGTCGAGAGACGGTGGCCGGCGACATTGATGATGTCATCGGTGCGGGCCATGACATAGAGGTAGCCGTCCTCGTCCATCATGCCGGCGTCGGCCGTCTTGTAGAAACCGGGGAACTCCTCGAGATAGGCTTGACGGAAGCGGGCATCGGCATTCCAGAGCGTCGGCAGGCAACCCGCCGGCAGCGGTAGCTTGACCACGACGTTGCCGAGTGTGCCGCGCGCCACCTCATGGCCGGCATCGTCGAGAATGCGAATATCGTAGCCCGGCATCGGCACGCCCGGCGAGCCGTATTTGACCGGCAAAAGTCCGAGCCCGGCGGGGTTGATCGTCATCGGCGAGCCGGTCTCGGTCTGCCACCAATGGTCGATCACTGGACGGTTGAGCTTCTGCTCGGCCCATTTGATGGTCTCGGGGTCGGCGCGTTCTCCGGCGAGGAACAGGGTGCGGAATTTCGACAGGTCGTATTTCGGCACGAACTCGCCCGTAGGGTCCTGCCCCTTGATGGCGCGGAAGGCGGTCGGCGCGGTGAACAGCGCGACCACGCCGTGCTCCGAGATCACCCGCCAATAGGTGCCGGCGTCCGGCGTGCCGATGGGCTTGCCCTCGAAAAGCACGCTGGTGCAGCCGTGCAAGAGCGGCCCGTAGACGATGTAGGAATGGCCGACCACCCAGCCGACATCGGAAGCCGCCCAGAACACTTCGCCCGGCTTGACGCCGAACTCGTTGTCCATCGTCCATTTCAGGGCGACCATATGGCCGCCATTGTCGCGCACGATGCCCTTCGGCTGCCCGGTCGTGCCGGAGGTGTAGATGATGTAGAGCGGGTCGGTGGCCAAGACCGGCACGCAGTCGACATTGGCTCCCGCCGCCCGCTCGCGGGCAACTGCGTCGGCATAGTCGAAGTCGTAATTGTCCTTCATCTCGCAGCGCAGTTGCTCGCGTTGCAGGATCAGGCAGGCGTCGGGCTTGTGCCTCGACATCTCGATCGCCCTGTCGAGCAGCGGCTTGTAGGCGACGACGCGTCCGGGCTCCAGGCCGCAGGAGGCGGTGATGATCAGCTTCGGCTTGGCGTCGTCGATGCGGGTGGCGAGCTCATGCGAGGCGAAGCCACCGAACACCACCGAATGCACGGCGCCGATGCGGGCCGAGGCGAGCATGGCGATGGCCGCCTCTGCCACCATCGGCATGTAGATGATGACGCGGTCGCCCTTGGTGATGCCCCGGTTCTTGAGCACGGAGGCGAGCGCGACCACCTCGCGCTTCAATTCGGCATAGGTGAATTTCCGGATCGTGCCGGTGATCGCGCTGTCATGGATCAGCGCCAACTGGTCGGCGCGGCCGCCCGCCACATGGCGGTCGATGGCGTTGAAGCAGGTGTTGCAGGTGGCGCCGGTGAACCAGCGGCCGTAGACGCCGGCCGTCGGATCGAAGACGCTTTTGGCCGGCGAATACCAGTCGATCGCCTTGGCCGCCTCGGCCCAGAACGCTACGGGGTCGCGTTTCCAGCCCTCATAGACTTCGCGGTAGCGTGAGGCCATCGACTTTCCTCCCCAGGAACATTTTCGTCGTCTGGCCATAGCCTAAGCCGCTTCTCACGGCCATGTCTTCCTGCATTTTGGTCGACGTCGCTTGGGAAATTTGTCCTGGCGGCGCTTCCGCTTGGAGCGCCGTTCGACCGGTCGCGGATTGAAAGCCGGCTTAGAGCGGCAATGCCGCCAGCATCAGCCCGACGCCGCCGGCGATCAGAATGGCGGCCGCCAATGCCTTCCGGGGGCGCTCGAATGCCGTCGGAGGCCGATCCCAGTTGTAACGCATACTGTCCACTCCCCCGAAAACCCCGGCGGACTCTTAGCTTACTTAAGGGAAAGATCGCAACCCTGACGGGAAGCGCCAACTTGACAGCCGGCACAGCCCGCCGTCATCCTCGCGCGTGGATTTTTTTCTTGGGGGATTTTGATGAAGAGAACTTACGAAAAGCCGGTACTGGTCAAGCGCGAGAAGCTGTCGAGTGTGGTCGCGGGCGGCTTGAGTGGCCCGACGGGTGTGACCGGCTGATGACCCTGCCTGCCTGACATCAGGCGATGGACAGCGCCCTTACGTCGCGCTAATTGCACTTCGGCAAGGGAGCGGGCGCATGGTCGAAATCGCCTCTGAAATGGTTCTGCGGCTGGCGGAGGACGCCTCCGTGCAGCATGTCGGCGACGGCGCCGTCGTGCTTCTGGCGCGCAGCGGCCAGCTCTACACCTGCAACGGCACCGCCGAAGCCTTCCTCGACAAGGTCGACGGCGAGCGCAGCCTCGACCAGATCGTCGACCTGTTGTCGGACGAGTTCGAAGTCGACAAGGCCACGCTCGATGAGGATATCGCCGCCCTTGCCGCAGAGCTGGTGGCCGAAGGCATCCTCGCCGACCCGGGCGCGTAATGGCCGACGGACCGTTCCTGCGCACCCTGTTCCGCACCCATCTGTGGCTGAGCGCCCGCGTGCTGCCGGTACTGGTCGCCCGGCGCGATTTCGAAAGCGTGCTGAAATTGGCGCCATTGCAATTGCCCGCACCCTATCGCGGCCTGCCGTGGAGCTACATCGTCGCTTGTGTCAACCGCACGGTCCGGCACCCCTGGGTCATGCGTGATCGCAGATGCCTGAGGGAGGGGCTGCTCGGTTTCCGCTTTCTGCGCATGGCGGGTTTCGACCCCGACCTCCACTTCGGTGTCGATGCCAAATCGATGCACGAGCCGCGCCTGTCGGCGCATTGCTGGGTCTGCCTCGACGGCAAGCCGGTGGTCAGCGACAGCCTTCCCGACATGGTTGAAATCTACCGCCATCCCGGCGGCAGCGTGAAGGCGCGCGCCGCTTGACCGGTCCGGGAGCCACCTTCTGCTATGACCTCAACGGCCAGGTCATCGGCATATCGGCGGAGCGCACCGAGCTCTGGCCGAGCTTCGACCTGATGCTCGGCGCCTTGCGTGTCGATGAAGCGGTCGAACCCGGTTTTCGCATCGATATCCTCGAAACGTCGGCGCTGCCGGAAAACCCGGAAGGGAAGCTGGCTTTCGACGGCGATATGCCGCTGGACGGCCATTGCCGTATCATCGACGCCGGAGACGTCTTCCATTTGGTCTTTCCCGGCCTCCAGACGGCCTCGATCCATGCCGATCAGGGCTCGGCCGAAATCCGCGTTCATCCCGACAGCAAGGTCAAATGGACGCTGCTGATGATGGTGCTGGACGCCGCGCTGGATGCGGGCGGGCAGCACATGCTCCATACCGCCGGCCTGACGCTGCCCGAACGCGAGGCGCTCGTGCTGATCCACGCGCCGAGCGGCACCGGCAAGTCGACGACGTCAATGGCGCTGGCATCGCGAGGCTTCGGCCTTTGCTCGGACGATGTCATGATCCTCAGCGCGACACCTGATGGCACCTTGGCCTGGGGCATGCCGCGGAAGGTGAAGATCCATCGCAACACCGCGGCGATGCTGCCATTCCTCTCCCCCTGCCTTGGCGACACATGGGACGCGGAGGGCGAGCAGGCCGTCTCGCTGGAGCGCCTCGGCGAGATCATCCGCGTCGAGGAGGTTCGTGCCAGGCCGGTCGCGGCGCTCTTGCATCTGGCGCGCTCGGCCGACGGCCACACCCGACTCACGCCCTTGGCCAGGACCGATGCGATGGTGGCGCTTGCCACCGACAATGTCAGGACCGGCATGACCGGCCTCTTGCCGATGCAGAGACGGCGCATGGCGTCGATCGCGGCACTGGTCAAGGCAGTCCCGACCTTTACGTTGGAAGTCGGCTCTAGCCCGGCGGACGCGGCGGCGTTGATCCGCGCCGTGCTGGCTCGGGCCTAGACCGGATACCTCCCCCATCGAGGGCTCTCAGGCCGGATAGGGCCTTGGCCGGGCCAACCGCTGGACCCAGCGGAAGGCATCGCGGCTGAGACGCGACCGCATCTTGTCCCGCGAATTGACCCTAAGCAGCATGTTGCCGGTGATCAGCCACTTGGCGAGCCGTATCGACAGATCGGGCTTGATGCGGTTGGCAAGCTCGATCGCGCGCGGTTCGTCGAACAGGCGTCCGGTCACGTTGAGGACAGTTGCCAGCTCGAGCTCGATCCCGGTCATGCGCGCAGCCTCGAGCAGGCACGCTTCCGCCTCCGGCGACCGCAGCGCGCGCACCCCCTGCAACACGTCGACGCAAAGCTGCAGCCGGTGGAATTTGTGGCCGCCGGCCACGTGAACGATGGCGATGGTGAGCAGCGATGCCGGCGTATCGGTCTCGCGGCCATCGATGGCCTGCAGCTCACGAAAGCCGAGCGATAGCCGCCGCCGCATGCCGGTGTCATGCACCAGGTTGCCGTGCAGCTCGATCAATAGGCTGGAGTTCTCCTTCTCCAGCCACTTGAACTCCTGCAACTCGTGCGACTCAGCCTCGCCGCTGCCGAGGACGAAGCCGCAGCCGGCGATCACGCTGTTGGCCTCGCCGATGCTGGCGGGACCGACAAGAATGTCGATGTCGGTGAACGGCCGATCGGCGGCATGGCGATAGAGCTTGCGCGCGAAGACCGGTCCCTTGACGATGCGGGCGGGAACGCCTTTCGCCGCCAGCGCCTTCATGATGCGGTCGCCGTGATATTGCAGGAGCATCGACTGCCCGGTCGCCAGCGTCGCCTGGTCGCGCAACTCGGAGAGTTTCTGCCGCAAGGCGGCATCGTCCGGCAGGTTGGCGTCGCCGCGCTCGCGGAGCTTGCGCAGCATGATCGGCAGCACGCCGTGGAATTCGGCATTGGCGAGCAACGCCTTCAAGCCGGTTGCCGAAAGATTCCGGTCTCGATCAGCCGGCGTCTCGGGGTCGGCAAAGTCGAGCAGCAGTTTTTCTTCGGCAGGCGAAAGCGGGGGCAGCATCAACCGGGCAGCGTCGCGAATGGCAAATTCGGCGAATATGGTCGCAGAAAAGCCCGGGCGGCGCCAGCGGAGGCTACATCCCCCAGCGCAGCGCCGCCGTATGCACCGGGGCATCCCACAGCGCCGCCGTCTCGTCGTCGAGCATCGTCAGCGTGATCGAGCAGCCGGCCATGTCGAGCGAGGTGACATAGGAGCCGACCAGCGAGCGTGTCACCGTCACCCCGCTCTTCTCGAAGATTCTGCGGGCGCTGTTGTACATCAAATAAAGTTCCATCGACGGCGTTCCGCCAAAGCCGTTGACGAAGAGCAGCGCCGGTCCCTTGGCGCGTTTGCCGAGGTCGCCGACGATGGCCGCGCAGATCTCCTCGGCGATGGCGTCGGCGCTCTTCAGCGCGTCGCGCCGCCTGCCGGGCTCGCCATGGATGCCGACGCCGAATTCCATCTCGTTGTCGCCGATCTCGAAGGTAGGCCTGCCGGCCGCCGGCACGGTGCAACTGGTCAGCGCCACGCCCATCGAACGCGTCGCGGCGTTGACGCGATCGCCGAGCGCCTTGAGCTCCGGCAGCGTCATGCCCTGCTCGGCGGCGGCACCCACGATCTTCTCCACCACCAGCGTGCCGGCGACGCCGCGCCGCCCGGTCGTGTAGGACGAGTTCTCGACCGCGACATCGTCATTGGTCACCACCTGCAGCACACCTTCCGACATTTCGGCCGCCATGTCGAAGTTCATCACGTCGCCTTCGTAGTTCTTGACGATGAACAGGCAGCCGGCGCCGGTGTCGACGGCCTGCACGGCCGCGAGCATCTGGTCCGGCGTCGGCGAAGTGAAGACCTGGCCCGGGCAGGCGGCGTCCAGCATGCCGTCGCCGACCAGCCCGCCATGCAACGGCTCGTGGCCGGAGCCGCCGCCCGAGATCAGCGCTACCTTGCCGGGCTTGAGCTCCTTGCGGCGGACGAATTTGTGCTCATCGCCGAGCACGAGGATGTCGGAATGCGCGGCGACGAAGCCGTCCAGGCTTTCGGTCAGGACTGTATCGACCGCGTTGATAAACTTCTTCATGGCAGTCCTCCCAACAGTCTTCATTTTACGCAATTCCGAACGGAAAACCGCTGCACACTTTTCCTGGAATTGCTTTGCTCAGCGAACGGAAAACCGCTGCACACTTTTCCTGGAATTGCTTTGCTCAGCCGCTGCTGCCCTTGCCGGCGATGCTGGTTATCTTCTGGATGAATTCGTTGATCGCCCGGTCGAGCGCGGCATTCTGCTTGTCGTCGCCGAAATCCGGCACGATGAGCGAAACGTGGCGCGTCTTGCGGGGGCCTGAAGCCGCCGGCAGCTTTCCGGGATGCGCCTGGTGATAGGCGACCAGGAATTGGTCGCGCTCGGCCGGACTGAAATGGCAGACAGTGAAGATGGAAGGCAAATGCTTTGACGGGATCGGGATCGAATAGGCCGGGCTTGAGATCTGCGTGACAAAGCTGCGATGCTTGCCGAGCGCATCGGCAAGACGCTGGCGCATGCCGGAAGGTCGCTGGTCGATGACCTGCGACAGGATCGTCTTGTAGGCGCGAATCGCGTCTTCCGCGCCGGCTTCTTGTATCTTGGCTGCCTTGGCCATGCCGTGCTTACACCGAGACGCCCGCGATGGCTGCCTTGGCCATGGCGAGTTGTGCTGGAGCCACCGAAAGGTCGCGCAGGCCGGCTTCGAGCAGCGCAGGGATAGCGGCCGGATCGCCGCCGGCATCGCCACAGAGGCTAACGGGAATCCCTTGCTCCCGCCCGAAAGCCGCGACCGAAGCGATCAGCCGCAGGACGGCCGGGTGGCGGACCGAATTGAGAGGCGCCACGGCGGCATTGTCGCGCGCGGCCGCCATCACATATTGCGTCAGGTCGTTGGAGCCGATCGAGAAGAAGGCGACGTTGGCGAAGGCTTCCGGCGCGATCGCTACCGACGGCACCTCGACCATGATGCCGAGCGGCGGCAGCTTGTGCGCAGCACCGCCCATCGCAAGAGCGGCCTGCTCCTCCGCGAACAGCGCGGCGGCTTGGCTGTACTCTTCGGCGGTGGCGATCATCGGAAACATCACCTTCAGATTGCCGTGTACGGCGGCGCGCAGCAATGCCCGGATTTGCACCCGGAAAATGTCGCGTCGCGCCAGCGACAGCCTGATGCCGCGCAGGCCGAGGAAGGGATTGGTTTCCTCGACGGTGAAACCGGGAACCGGCTTGTCGCCGCCGGCATCGACGGTGCGGATGGTCACCGGTTTGTCGCCTGCCCATTCCAGCACCTTGCGATAGGCATGGTACTGCGTCTCCTCGTCCGGCAGCGACTTGCCGAACAGGAATTCAGTCCGCATCAGGCCGACGCCGTCACAAGTCTCGATATCGATGCCGTCGACATCGGAAGGGTAGGCAATGTTGACCTGCACCCGCACAGGAGTGCCGGTCCTGGTCACGGCCGGCTGGGCTAGAAAAGCCTGCGCCTTGCCCTGTCGCGTCGCGAAGGAGGAGGATGACTGCCGGAACGCTTCGAGTTCCGCAGGCGAGGGCGAAAACACGATGCCGCCATGCTCGGCGTCGAGCAGCGCGTTCCCTGTGGGTCTATCCGCCGAAGCGCCAAGCCCCACCACCATCGGCACGCCGCGCGAGCGCGCCAGCATGGCAACATGGCTGGCCGAACTGCCGCCCTTGAGCGCGATGCCGCCGCCGCTGCTCCAGTCGGTTTCGAGGAAGCGCGTCGGCGCGATGTCCGTGCCGTAGAGGATGGCGCCGGGGGATGCCGCCAAGTCGCTGTCCTCGCTCAGCGCCCGCAGCACCTGATCGCGGATGTCGCGCAAGTCGGCGGCGCGCGCGCGGAAATAGTCCTGGTTGGATGCCTCGTAGTCGGCGATCTCGCCATCCAGCGCCTGCCGCCAGGCGACGTCGGCAGGCTCCCCGGAGCCGATCGACACGAAGGCCGGACCGCTCAGTGCGTCGTCCTCCAGCATCGCGATATGAAATTCGAGTATGCCGGCGGCGTCGCCGTCGGCGTTTTCGACAAGTGACGTTAGTCGGCTTAACGCCTTGCCGATCGCCGCCTTCAGTGCTGCTTTTTCCTCCGCCGCGCCCGCCTTGCTTCTGTAGGCGGCCGGCGGCCGGTCGAGGTCGAACAGCGGCCCTTCGGCATAACCTGCAGAGGCGGGAATGCCTTCAATTCGCACGGTCAACAGCCCTTGCGGCTGGCGAATGCGTTTCGCCTGTTTCAAGCGGACCGGGCATGGTCCCTGTCCTCGTCGAAGTCGCGCTGCACCAGGTCGACCAGCGCTCCCACCGCTTCCACGGCGCCGTCACCTCTTGCTCTTATGTGCAGCAGAGTTCCCTTTGGTGCCTTAGCCGCCATCACCTTGACGATGCTCTTGGCGTCGAACCAGGGACCATTGGCGGCGATTGCCACTTCCACATCGGCCGCGAACGACTTGGCGAGCTTGGTGAACTTCACCGAAGGGCGCGCGTGCAGACCCACCTCGTGGGTGATCAGTACCGTGGCTTCGGCGGATGCGGACATTCAGTCGGTTCCCGTTCACTCACGACGGCGACAGTTCATGCGCCGTCGCCACCACTTCCTTGAGCGAGGCGCCGCCGGAGGATTCCGTCGCCGCCATCACCGCGCCCTCGACGATCGGCGCGTTGCAGACGACAATTCTGTGCGCCCGCGGCTCGCCGATCATCTCGACCGCCATCTCGCTGTTGGTCTCGGCGCCGCCGAGATCGACCAGGATGGCGACGCCAGCTTCCGACCAGGCCTTGTCGATCGCACCCATGATCGCCTCGACGCTGGTGCCGAGCCCGCCATGACCGTTTCCGCCGCACCATGCAAGCGGCACTTCGTCGCCCACCATCTGGCGCACCATGTCGGCCGTGCCTTCGGCGACCAGCGGCGAATGCGAGACGATGACGATGCCGACATTGCTCATCAAAAACCCTCGACAGTTTCTGCGACTGCGCGCACCAGCAGCGCGGTCGAGCGCGCCCCGGCGTCCATATGCCCGATAGAGCGCTCGCCTAGGAAGGAGGCGCGCCCGCGCAAGGCCTTCATCGGCACGGTTGCATCTGCTGCGTGATCGGCGGCGTCGGCGATTTCGCTAGCCGTCTTGCCTTGCGCCAGCGCCTCATACACCGGTTGCAGCACGTCGAGCATGGTTTTTTGTCCCGGCTGCGATTTGCCGCGCGCCGAAACCGCCGCGATCGCCTTGCCCAGCGCCGCCGTCAGCGCGGCGCGGTCCGGTGCCGGGGACAATTCCTTGCCAAGCGCCATGAACAGCGTGCCGAACAGCGGACCGGAAGCACCGCCGACGGTCATCACCAGCTTGGTGCCCACAGCCTTCAGCGCGTCCGGCAGGGACTTGGCTGCAAATGCGTCCTTTTCGGCGCGCACGGCTTCGAAGCCGCGCTTCATATTAAGCCCGTGGTCGCCGTCGCCGATCGCCTGGTCGAGCGCGGTCAACTCGTCGGCATGCGCCGCGATCGTGTCCGCCGCCGCAGCGATCAATCGTGAGAAATCGGATGCGGCCATTCTCTGTCCTTCAAGCCGGGGCGAACATGGCCGCCACGGCCGCGAATACTTCTGCCACCGCAAAGGCGCCCGGATCCGCTATGTCAAGCTGGCGGCCGATATAGGCCGAGCGCCCGGCCTTCGCCTTCTGCATTGCGGCGGTCGCCTCCGCGCCGTGCCGTGCCGCCTTGGCCGCCGATTCCAGCCCGCTCGCGTCGAGCGCTTTCAGCGCCGGCTCCAGCGCATCGACCATTGTGCGGTCGCCGACCTTCGCGCCGCCGTAGAAGGTCATCCGATCGAGACCGGCAAGCAACGCCTTGCTAACCGGCACGCCGCCTCTGAGCGACTGCGCCGCTGCCGTGAAGAAGATCGACAAAAGCACGCCGCTGGAACCGCCCATCGAGGTCCCCAATATATCGCCGATTGCGGCAAGCGTTGCAGCCCGGTCGGCAAGCGGCAGAGTATCGAGGCGGTGAAGCACGCTGCGCGCGCCGGTCGCCACCGTCGACCCGGTGTCGCCGTCGCCGGCCTTGGCGTCTAGTCCGTTCAGTGTCTGTTCGAGCGAGATCAGTTTCTCGCAGACCGTGGCGATCAGCCGCTCGGCACCGGCATCGCGGCTGGCCGCCCTGGCGGCGTCGCGAATGGCAGGTTTGGCCGCCTCCACCACGACCGGCTGGCGAACCGGCTTCGCCGGCAGCCAGGCGTGCGGGCCGACCGGTGCGAGCAGCGCCGCCTCGCGCTCGGCATCCAGCTTGATCAGCGACAGCGAGAAACCGTTCATGTTGAGGGCGGTCATCAGATGTCCCGGACCGACCGTCAGCGTCACCGCCTTTGCCAGCGGCGAGGCAAGCGCCGCGTTGGCGATCAGCGACATTTCGAGCGGTGGCACCGATCCGAGATTGTTGATCAGCAGGGCGTAGTGGCCATGCGGGTCGAGCCGCGCGGCGAGACGCTCGGCCATGATGGCAACCAGCTTGGTGGCGCTCTGCAGAGCGATGCGCTCGACGCCCGGCTCGCCATGGATGCCGAGGCCGAGCTCGCCGTCATCGGCGCCGAAGCGATCCTCATGCGCCTGTCCAGGGATCGAGCAGGAGGAGAGCGAGATGCCGAGCGAAACGATGTCCTTTGCCGCCCCGCGCGCCGCCGCCGCGACCGATGCCAGATCATGGCCAGTCTCGGACAGATGCCCGGCAATCTTGTGCGCGAACAGTGTCCCGGCGACGCCGCGCGGCTGGGCGATGTCGGGCAGCGCGATGTCGTCGCCGACGATCACCATTTCGACCGCAAAACCTTCCGCGCGCGCTTTCTCCGCGGCGAGGCCGAAATTGAGCCGGTCGCCCGTGTAGTTCTTGACGATCAGCAGGCAGCCGGCTGGCCCGGTCGTCGCGCGGATCGCCGCCAGCACCGCCTCGACGCTCGGCGAAGCAAAGATCTCGCCCGAGACTGCCGCTGTCAGCATGCCGGCGCCGACGAAGCCGGCATGCGACGGCTCGTGCCCGGCGCCACCGCCGGACACGACGCTGACTTTCGTCTTGTCCCAGTCGGCGCGCAGCACGACCTTGATTTCGGGATAGCCGTCGAGGCGCGCCAGCGCGCCGGAGCCAGCGGTGGCAAGAAAGCCATCCAGCGCTTCGGTGACGATCGTCTCTTTGCGGTTGAAAAAGTGCTTCATGGATTTCGTCCAGTCCGTATCTGCGGTCGTGAAAACATGTGCGTGAGCCGGCTACATCAACCTTTGCCCGTCCGAACCGAAATAAAGCGGCGCGCGATAGCGGATCGTCACTCTGTCCCCCTTTTCGAGCGGTGTGTCGGGATCGGTCAGCGTCACCAGCTTCTTCGCGCCCACCGTCACATGCAGATGGTTCTGGTCGCCGAGATGCTCGACCCAGTCGACGACGCCGTCGGCATGGCCGTTCGCCGCCTTCTCGATCGACAGATGCTCGGTGCGGGCGCCGATCGTCGTCGTGCCGGTCGGCGCGCCGCCGTCGGGCAGCAGGCCGGCCGGCAGAAGGTTGATCGCCGGCTGGCCGAGGCGGGCCGCGACATGCAGGTTTGCCGGCTCCGAATAGATCGCGCGCGGCGTGCCGATCTGCACCAGAACGCCTTCCGAGAGGATGCCGATGCGGTCGGCCATAGTCATCGCCTCGATCTGGTCGTGCGTGACATAGAGCATGGTGGCGCCGAGCTCCGACTGGATGCGTTTCAGCTCGAGCCTGAGGTCGGCGCGCAGCTTGGCGTCGAGCGAGGACAACGGCTCGTCCATCAGGTAGATCGCCGGCTTCCGCACCAGCGCGCGGCCGATGGCGACGCGCTGCATCTCGCCGCCCGACAATTTGGTCGAGCGGTTGTTGAGCTTGTGGTCGATGCGCACCATCCGCGCCACTTCCTCGACCCGGCGACGCACCGCCTCTTCGGGGAAGCGCCGCGCCGGCGAGCGCAGCGGGAAGGCGAGGTTGTCGTAGACCGACAGATGCGGGTAGAGCGAGTATTGCTGGAACACGAAAGCGGTGTCGCGCTCGGCCGGCGACAGCATCGTCGCGTCGTGGCCGCCGATGCGGATCGTGCCGCTGTCCGGCCGCTCCAGCCCGGCGATCAGCCTGAGCGTCGTCGTCTTGCCGGCGCCGGTCGGGCCGAGCAGCACGACGAATTCGCCGTCCTTGATCTGCAGATCGAGATTGTCGATGGCGACGGTCTCGCCGAAGCTCTTGGTCACCCCCTGGACATGGACGTCAGCCATGGCGCGCCTCCGCTACCTGATCGTGCATGGCGGTCCTGACCGCGCGTCCAGTGCCTTTCTCGAACAGCGACAGCCGCGCGCTGCTCAACGTCAATCCGACCTGCTCGCCCGGGTTCAGATGGAGGCCTGCCGGCACCCGGGCCTTGATGATGCCGTCCGCCGTCTCCACCGCGACGATCTGGGTGGTGCCGAGATATTCGGTGCCGTAGATCGCGCCGCGCAGCTTCGAAGCGTCGTCGAAGCGGATATGCTCGGGCCGGATGCCGAGCGCCATGTCGGCGGGTGCGATATCCTCACGCACTTCCGGGACCGCGACTTTGGCACCCTGCACGACGATCTCTTTCGCGCCCTTGGCGAGCCGGCCGCCGAAGCGCAAAAAGTTCATAGGCGGCGAGCCGATGAAGTCGGCGACGAACATCGTCGCCGGCCGGTCGTAGATTTCGCGCGGGCTTCCGAACTGTTCGATGACGCCGTGGTTCATCACCGCGATCTTGTCGGCCATCGACATCGCTTCCATCTGGTCATGCGTGACATAGACGGTCGTGGCGTGGATGCGGTTGTGCAATTCGCGCAGTTCATGGACCATTAGGTCGCGAAATTCGGTGTCCAAAGTGCCGAGCGGCTCGTCCATGAGAAAACATTTCGGTCGCCGCACGATGGCGCGGCCGAGCGCCACGCGCTGGCGGTCGCCGCCGGCAAGGCCGGAGACCGACTTGTCGAGCAGATGGTCGATGCGAAGCAGCTTCGCCGTTTCCTCGACGCGGGTGCGGATCTCGGCCGAAGCCATGCCTTGCGCCAGCAGCGGGAAGCCGATGTTCTTGCGCACATTCATGTGCGGATAGAGCGCGAAGAGCTGGAAGACGAAGGCGATGTCGCGCTCGCGGGCGCGGCGCATGGTGACGTCCTCGCCGCCGAGCAGGATCTTGCCGCCGGTCGGCAGTTCGAGGCCGGCGATCATTCTCAGCGTCGTCGTCTTGCCGCAGCCCGACGGTCCGAGCATGACGAAGAACTCGCCGTCCTCCACGACGAAGTTGGAATCCTGCACGGCGACGAAATCGCCGAAGGCTTTCCTCAGGTTCTGAACACGGATCTCTGCCATGGCTATTCCGGGAATTTCGAGACGATGATGAACATGGCCGTGCCGGCGAGCATGGTGACGAAGGAATAGCTGTAGAGCGACAGCGCGAAGGGCTGGAACAGCATCAGGAAGCCGATGGCGATGATTGCGGTGGCGATGTTTTCCATCAGGCCGCGCCTTGCCCAGGTGGGCCAGCGCGATTTGCGTTTTGCGGGCTGGATCGTGCTCATTTACGCACCGCGCCGAAGGTGATGCCGCGCAGCAATTGCTTGCGGAGCAGGATGGTGAAGACGAGGATCGGCACCAGGAAGATCGTCGTGCCCGCGGCCACCGCCGGCCAGTCCTGTCCGCCTTCGCCGATGATGGTCGGGATGAAGGGCGGCGCGGTCTGCGCCGTGCCCGACGTCAAAAGCGCGGCGAAAGCGTATTCGTTCCAGGCAAAGATCAGGCAGAAGATGGCGGTCGCCGCGATACCCGTGGTCGCCTGCGGCAGCACGGTGCGCCAGAAGGCCTGCAGCCGCGTGTAGCCGTCGATCATCGCCGCTTCCTCATATTCGCGCGGGATCTCGTCGATGAAGCCCTTGAGCAGCCAGACGGCCAAAGAGACGTTGACCGCAGTGTAGAGCAGGATCATGCCGAGCGCGGTGTCGGAAAGGCCGAGCTCGCGGTACATCAGGTAGATCGGGATCGCCACCGCGATCGGCGGCATGAAGCGCGTCGACAGGATGAAGAACAGAAGATCGTCGGCCAGAGGCACCTTGAAGCGTGAGAAGCCATAGGCCGACAGCGTGCCGAGGAACACCGCGCAGAAGGTCGAGCCGAAGGCGATGATCAGCGAATTGACGAAGCGCGGCAGGAAGTTCGACGGCCCGGCGATCACCATGTTGCGCTTGCGCACCGTCTCGTCGCAGAAGCCGGTCGCCGGTCCGAGCGAGTTGATGTATTCCGGCGTCTGCCTGGTGCGGGTCGTAAACAGGTTGCAATAGCCCTCGATGCTCGGCTGGAAGACGATCTTCGGTGGATAGGCGATCGAATCCGGCGGCGTCTTGAAGCTGGTGGCGAAGATCCACAAGAGCGGCACGATCGAGATCAGCGCGTAGCCGACGACGAGCACGCCGGCGATCCGCTTCGAATTCGACGACGGCGCTACGACGGAATGGGCGGTGGTCAGGCTCATCTCTGCTTCACCTTGTTGAGCGCCTTCACGTAGATGTTGGCCAGCCCGAACACCGCGACGAATAGGATGATGGCGAAGGCCGAGGAATAGCCGGTGCGCCAGCTTTCGAAGGCCTGCCGCTTCAGCGTGATCGAGGCGACCTCGGTGGTCGAGCCGGGCCCGCCGCCGGTCAAGAGGTTGACCATGTCGAACATCTTGAAGTTCTCGATGCCGCGGAACAGCACCGCCAGCATGATGAACGGCAGCGCCATCGGCAGGGTGATCGACCAGAACTGCCGCCAGTTGGAGGCGCGGTCGACCTCGGCCGCTTCATAGATGTATTCGGGGATCGAGCGTAAGCCCGCGAGGCAGATCAGCATCACGTAAGGCGTCCACATCCAGGTGTCGACGATGATGATCGCCCATGGCGCCAGCTCGACATTGGACAGCATCTGCACATTCGTCGGCGGAATGCCGGTGACGAATGAGATGACATAGGAGAACAGCCCGATCTGCGGCTCGTACAGGAAGCGCCAGAAATTGCCGACCACGGCAGGCGACAGCATCATCGGCACCAGGATGATCGTCGTCCAGAAGGCGTGGCCGCGGAATTTGCGGTCGATCAGCCAGGCGAGCGTGAAGCCGATCACCGTCTGCAACAGGATCGTCCAGAACACGAAATGCGCCGTCGTCTGCATGGCGATCCAGACGTCCTGGTCGCCCAGGATGCGCCGGTAGTTGGCGAGCCCGAGGTTCTTCACCACCTCGTTGGGGCGGTTGGCGCGGTAATTGGTGAAGGACAGATAGATCGCCCAGAACAGCGGAAAGATATTAATGGCGAGCAACAGAAGGATCGTCGGCGAGATGAACAGCCAGGCGAGGCCCTTGTCGCTGATGCCCCGGATCTTCTTGGCCAACGGCTCCGGTGTCGCCCGGGCAACGTTGTCCGCAGTCCGATTGAGCATGGTTAGTCCTGCATCGGTCACTGGTCAGTCTCGGCGATGGAATTTATCTGAACTGCGTCCCGTGCCAAGGGCGGCACGGGACGCGTCGGTCGGGCTCGGGAGGAGCCTTACATTTTGCCGTCATCCTGGAAGATCTGCGTCCAGTCCTTGACGAGACCGTCGAGCGCATCCTTGGCCGAGCCCTGGCCGGCGACCACATAGTCGTGGAAGCGCTTCTGCGAGGCCTGCAGCAGCGGCGCGTAGCTGGGTTCCGCCCAGAAGTCCTTCACGATCGCCATGGAGTCGAGGAAGGCCTGCGCATAGGGCTGGCTGGACGGGAATTTCGGGTCCTTGACGACTGAGTTCAGGCAGGAATAGCCGCCGAGCGACCACCATTTCGCCTGCACATCCTTGTTGGCGAACCACTTGATGTATTTCAGCGCCGATTCCTGCTTGTCGGAGTAGGACACCACCGAGATGCCCTGGCCGCCGAGCTGCGCGAACTGGTCGCCGTCGGGACCTTTCGGGTTGACGAAATAACCGATCTTGTCGCCGCCGACATTCTCGTCCTTCTGCAGGCCCGGCCAGGTGAAGGCGAAGTTCATATGCATCGCCACCTGTCCGGATTTGAAGGCGTCGACGCCTTCGCCCATATAGCTGTTCGAGGCGCCGGGCGGCGTGCAGCAGTCATAGAGCGCCTTGTAGAATTCCAGCCCCTTCGCCGACTTCTCGGAATTGACGAAGCCTTCCATCTCGTAAGGCTTCTTCGGGTTCTCGTACTGGAAGCCGTAGCTGTAGAGCACGTCCATCGCGCCCATGGTGATGCCTTCCGAGCCGCGCTCGGTGTAGATCGATGCGCCATAAACGGTCTTGCCGTCGATCTGCCGCTTCTGGAAGAACTCGGCGATCTGCTTCAATTGGTCGAAGGTCGTCGGCGGGGCGAGGTCCCAGCCATATTTCTCCTTGAATTCCTTCTGCAACTCAGGCCGCGAGAACCAGTCCTTGCGATAGGTCCAGCCGACGACGTCGCCCATGGCCGGCAGCGCCCAGTAGTTCGGCGTGTTCTTCGGCCATTCCGAATAGCCGACCACGGTCGCCGGCACGAAGTCGTCCATGCTGATCTTCTCCTTGTCGAAGAAGTCGTTCAGCTTGACGTAGTGGCCGTTCTCGGCGGCGCCGCCGATCCACTGGCTGTCGCCGATGATCAGGTCGCAGAGCTTGCCGTGCGAGTTGAGCTCATTGAGGAAGCGATCGGCATAGTTGGTCCACGGCACGAACTCGAACTTCATGCCGATGCCGGTTTCCTTGGTGAAGTCCTTGGACAGTTCCACGAGCGCGTTGGCCGGGTCCCAGGCTGCCCAGCAAAGCGTCAGGTCTTCCGCATGCGCGGCGTTCGAGACGGCGGTCGACGCGGTGATCGCCGAGGCCAGTCCCAACGCCAGTTTCCAGGTCGATTTCATGCCTTACCTCCCATTTGCGAAACGCGTCCGGATGACGGTTTCAAGAGCCCCGTAACCCTCGCTCCTCCGAGGGCCTGAACATGACGCGCGATGCGCTGCCGATGTTTAGTAATTTGTTTAGTGATGCTCTTTTTACTAAACAACGCAAGTGAATTCGTTGCTGCGCCGCAGCATGGCGAAACGGATGGTTGAAATCATTGGGAAATAGCTGCCGGCCACTGCGGCCGGTCGTTCGTCAGTCTGCTCGGAGCAATTCCAGGAAAAGTGTGAAACGGTTTTCCGTCCGGAATTGCGCAGAACGCAAACTGACCCGACCGGTTGCGCGCTGTGCATCGCCGCTGATATGCGGGCGCCATGAACGCAGGACTTTTGCCGGAGCTTCCGGTATCCGCCGTGCTGCCGGCGCTCGGGCAGGCGCTCGGCGAGCGCAACAGCGCCGTGCTGGTGGCGCCGCCCGGCGCCGGCAAGACGACGCTGGTGCCGCTGGCGCTGCTCGATGCGCCATGGCTCGGCGCGGG